>NZ_JANSIH010000113.1:0-54873 GCF_047462075.1 Synechococcus sp. R55.2 | reverse complement strand
GGGCCTGAGCCGCATTGTACGTGATGCGGCCAAGGGCGGCGCAACAGCAGTGGGGTCTCCAGAAAGTGGGCCAGAGGCAACACTTCCAGAGGAGATCAGCGGAGATTGAAGGGCAACGGTCTCTGGAGATCCTTTTTGGGATCCCTGTGCTCTGGCTTGAATGTGCTCCAGCTCCGTCAACACGTTAGCCACCGATTGCGGGCGGGCGGCAGGATCTTTGGCCAGGCAACTGAGGATCAAGTCGGATAAACCGGCGGGCAGCGCGAACTTCAATCCCAGGTCTTCCAGAGGAATGGGGCGGCGCTTGTGGTGGGCCTGGTACCAGCCCGGGAAAGATTCGGTGGTGGGCTTGAGGGGCATCTGGCCAGACACCATCTGGTACAGCATGATCCCGAAGCTGTAGATGTCGGAACGGACGTCCAGAGGGGATCCCTCCAGTTGTTCTGGGGAAGAATAGGCCAGCGTTCCCAGGTAGGCATGGGTAAAGCTCAAAGATTCATGGCTATTGAGCAGCTTGGCAATGCCGAAATCCACCAGCTTCGCCAGTTCCCCAAAACTGTCATCGGCCACCACGATCACATTGGCCGGCTTCAAATCGCGGTGGATCACCTGTACCCTTTGCCCTTCCATGAGGATCCCCTCGTGGGCCGCCTTTAACCCCAGGCCAATTTGGCGGGCCAGCCGGAAAAAGCGCTCCAAAGGCAAAGCCCCCGCGGCCAGAATATCCTTGAGGGTCTTGCCGTTCAGGTATTCCATCACATAGAAGGGCACCTCATCGGGGGTAATACCATAGTCATTGACTTTGACAATGTGCAGGCTTTTTTGGCCCAAAGCCGCGCAGGCTTTCGCTTCCCGTTCAAAGCGCAGGCGGGTGCGCCGATCCATTGCCGGCTGGGAGAGCAGCTTGACGGCCACTTCCACCCCACCAAAGAGCAAATCTTGAGCCAAATAGACTCGCCCCATGCCCCCCTGTCCCAGCAGATGTACGAGTCGATAACGCTGAGCCAAGAGGCGACCCAAAAAGGGATCCGACGCAGTAAACATAGGGAATCGCGGCGGTACAGAGAACAGGTTTGCAAGAGTCTCGAAGGGATCCGGCAGGAGCGGGCTACCTCTACCATAAGCACTGGAGCCGTTATAGGCCATGCTCGCCGCCGTCAATCCAGTTGCCCTTGATGTCTTTGCCAATTGTTTACCACCCCGACTACAGTGCCCCCCTGCCGCCGGGCCATCGCTTTCCCATGCCGAAATTTCGCCTCTTGCAAGAGCTGCTGCTGCGGGAAGGGGTGATCCGCCCCCAGCAAGTGCACCACCCTGAGCTGCCCCCTCTCGCCTGGATTGAGTCGGTACATACCCCTGAGTACGTCAGGGCCTACTGTGAGGGATCCCTGGAAGCCAAATTGCAGCGGCGTATCGGCCTGCCCTGGAGCCCAGAGCTGGTACAGCGCACCTGTCGAGCGGTGGGCGGCACCATCCTGACTGCCCAATTGGCCCTGCGCCATGGCTTGGCCTGCAACACCGCCGGTGGCACCCACCATGCCTTCCCCGGCTACGGCTCTGGGTTTTGCATCTTCAACGACCTGGCCATTGCCGCCCAAGTCTTGCTGCAGCAAGGGCTAGTGCAAAGGCTCTTGATCGTGGATTTGGATGTCCACCAGGGAGACGGCACTGCTTGGATCTTTCGCTCCGAGCCGCGGGTGTTCACCTTTTCCATGCACTGCGAGGCCAATTTCCCCGCCACCAAGCAGCAGAGCGACCTGGACGTGGCCCTGCCGGTAGGCATGGAAGATGAAGCCTATCTCCAGACCTTGGCCGACCACTTGCCCGATCTGTTGGCTCAGGTGCGCCCCGATCTGGTGTTCTACGATGCCGGTGTGGATCCCCACGAAGAAGACCTCTTGGGCAAGCTGGCCCTCAGCGACCAGGGGCTGTTTCGGCGAGACATGCAGGTGCTGAATACTTGCCTAAAGCAGGGCTACCCCGTCGCCTGCGTCATCGGCGGCGGCTACGGCAAAGACCTCGACCGCCTTGTGTATCGCCACTCCCTGCTGCACCGAGCGGCCAGCGAAGTGTACCGCCAATACCGTCTCTAGCCGGGGGCAAACTAGGCGTATTCGGCAATCACCACCGTGATGTTGTCTCGCCCGCCCCGCTCTTTGGCCGCTTCGATGAGTTTTAGAGGAAGCTGCTCCAAATCTTCCACCTGCAGGCAGTACTCGATGATCACTTCGTCGTCTAACTCCTCCGTCAGGCCGTCGCTACACAACAGCAGGCGATCCCCCGGACGCACGGTAATCGGCTGCACAGAAGGCGGCCCCGCATCAGGCCGGCCCAGGCAGCGCTCGAGAATATGTCGCCAGGGGTGAATCCGGGCCTGCTCGTAGGTCAACTCCCCCAGTCGAATGGAGCGGGCCACCAAGGTGTGATCCTCTGTCATTTGCTGCATCTCGGATCCCCGTAGGCGATAGAGGCGAGAATCACCGATGTGAGCGCTCCAGCAGTTGTCATTGGGATCCACCATGGCCACCACCACCGTAGTGCCCATGTCTGCCCGTTCTGGATTCTCCCGCTGATCCTTGAGGATGGCACTGTTGGCCGCTTCTACGGCTTCGCTGAGCAACCGGGGCGCCGGCACGTTTTTCCAGCCTCGATCCAGATATTCCCGGATGGTCTCGACGGCCAACAGGCTGGCTGTAGCCCCAGCAGCATGTCCTCCCATACCATCGGCAACAATAAAGTAGCGTCCCTCCGGATCGCAGTAGTAGGCATCCTGATTGCTGCTGCGGAGCTTGCCGGGATCCGTAGCGCAGGCATATCGTCGCATCACATCAATCGCTCTGACCGATTCAACCTTAAGAGTACTCTGAGTAAAGCAAGAGCAGCGAGGGCAGCCAAAACCAAAGCGATAACCGTTAAGGTAGCATGTCCGGCCAAAAAGAGCTGAGTTGCGCTCAAAAAAAAGGCCGCAAACAACACCCCGTAAATGACTCCCAGCCCGGTGTTGTTCAGCTTGCGCAGCAAGCGCTCCGTCTCGCTGGATCGCACCCGCAGGCGCAGCTCCCCTTGTTCCAACTTGCTCAAGGTCAATTCGATCCGGCGGGGCAAACTGAGACTGCTGCTGGTGAACTCAGCCGCTTGACGGCCAACCTGGGCCAAGAGGGTCTCGGTCTCGCTTCCGTTCAAACTCATCAGCTCCTCCGCAAAGGGTTTGGCCACTTCCATAAAGTCGAACTCCGGATCCAGCCCCTTCCCCAGCCCCTCCAACGTGGTCAGGGCCCGCATCACAAAGGTGAAGGTAGCCGGAAAGCGAAACGGCTGATCGTAGGCCAGCTCGTAGAGGTCTTCGCTGATGGCCGCCACCGAGATTTCTCCTGAGTTGCCGGAAAAGGGTTTGTCCATAAAGTGATCCAGCATGTACTGCACCGAGCGGCGCACGGGAGCCAGATCGGCGGTGGGCACCAGCACCCCCAGTTCCACCAGCGAGGCCACCACCTGATCGGCATTTTTGGAGACCACACCTGCCAGCGTGCCCATCAGCTTTTCTTTCACATCGGAGGGCAGGCGGCCCATCATGCCGAAGTCGTAGAAGATCAGCGTGCCATCGGGCTTCACGGCAATGTTGCCGGGGTGGGGATCGGCGTGAAAAAAGCCATCCTTGAGCAGTTGCCGCAGATAAGCCTCTGCCCCCAGACGAGCCAAAACCTTGCGATCCAGCCCCGCCGCGCTCAGGGCTTCGTAATCGCTGATTTTGATCCCCGGCAGGTATTCCAACGTCAACAGGCGAGGAGAGGTGTAACGCCAATACACTTTGGGAACAGCAATTTGCGGCATATCCCGAAAGTTGCGACGGAAGGTATCGGCATTGCGGCCCTCATTGAGGTAATTCACCTCTTCCCAGAGGGTGCGCCGACACTCTTCATAGATGCCGATCCAGTCCCGGCTTGGCCCACCCCAAGGGGTGCGATACTGAAAGAACTCGGCGATCCCGCGGCAGATCTCCAGATCGATGGTGAACAAGCGGGTCAGCCCCGGACGCTGCACCTTCACCACCACCTCTTCCCCGGTTTTCAGCTTGGCGCGATGCACCTGCCCTAAGCTGGCAGCGGCCAAAGGGGTGGGATCAAAATAGCTGTAGATTTGGGTGATCGGCCTGCCCAGTTCCTGCTGCACGATTGCCGCCACCTGTTCGTAGCTGAAAGCAGGCACCCGATCCTGCAGCTTGGAGAGCTCCTCGACATATTCCGGGGGGAAGAGATCGGCGCGGGTGGAGAAAAACTGCCCCACTTTAATAAAAGTAGGGCCCAAGTTGAGCAGCGTCTCGCGGATCCAAACGGCTCTGGCACGGCGGCGCTTGGCCTTTCGCTCAGGCGTGGGTTGCCCCCCATAGCTCCAAGCCTGCTGATCCAGCCAAAGGTAAAACAGCCAGGTGAGCACAAATCGCCAAATGTCCAGCATGCGGCCCTGGCGAGTATAGTTCTCCCGGGCCCAGCGGTAGGCGGTATAGGGCTTGACGGGTTGTGATCCCAAAGAAGTCCGGGATCCCAAAAGGCTCGCGTTCAAGCGTTTCGACTCCGGTACTTCTGCAACTCGGAGCGCAACTGCGCCACTTCTGCCCGCAAGTCGTCCAGAGTTGCCTGCAGATCTTCTGTCTGGAAAGGAGGCGGCACCCTTTCCTGGGCGGCCACGGATGCTTCTGCCTCAGCTCGGGTCATGACATCCTGGGCAAAGGTTTGCCAGCTCTCCTGCAGCTCGGCCCACACCTTGCCCACTTCTCCGGCAATATCGGTGAGGGCGCTTTCCAAACGCTCCCGTAGGACATCCGCCACAGCCTTGCCGACAAAAAAAGCCCGCACAACCGGATTCTTCATGCGACCCAAGTGTTAAGAAGCATCACCAGGATTATAACGAATCTTGCCCCAGGCACAGCGGCAGGCCGACCCATCCGAACAGCCTCGGATCGATCGGCCCGGCAGAGCCCGCAAAGGGTTGTCCCCGGAAGCTTGCCCAGTCCTAGCGGCGGCTGGTGGTCATGTCCGGGATCTTCAGATCGAAGACGCTGATGTTTTGCCGTGCAGCCGGCTTGGGATTGAGCATGCGGGCCATGTTGAGGAAGTTTTCTGGATCCCCGGGTTTGGGAGGACGGGTGAGACGATAGGTGCGCACCACTTCCCGCGTCGAGCGCTTCACGCCGGAGACATCGCGCCAACGGGCTCCATAGCGGGGGGTCACCAGGTTGGCGGGCTTTTCCGACAGACGACGGCGCTGGTAGGGCACCACATCATCCCCAAAGGCAGCATTGTACTCTTCGCTATCCACCACGGCATCGATAAAGCCATCCAGCCCCTTGGTGGCAACGATGATGGAGTACTTGATGCGCTCCTGTTGGCTGTAGGTGGGCCGACCCAAGAAGCGCTGGAAGGTGACTTCAATAAAGCGGTAGTTGTCGTTGGGAACCATGACCAGATCCCGGTACACCTCCGACTTGCCCAGGCCGCGCACAAACTCTTTGACCGAGATTGCCCCGTTGCGCAATTGGGACTCCAGAGCTTTTTGCCGATAACTCTCCAGCATCAGATGCTCGCTGAAGATCTGGCGATAGGCAGCGCGAATGATGTTGTCGATACCTGTCGGGTCGTCAGGACGGTAGACGGGCGGGGTTTCGTCGCTGGGCACAAAGTAGCGAGGCACCCGCTCATTTTGGGTGGTGGGGCGATCGGCAAGCAACGGAAGAGACATAGGTGGTGCTCCTGAAAAAACGAGAAAAACCGAGAAAGACACACTAGAGCAGAGAAGCTAAGGCTCGGCAGCCAACTCCTGCCGGCTCATCTGGACGCGGAGAGGGATCAGAGGATCCGCATCTTCCAAGGCCATCTGGAGCGCAGCCTCGGCTGAGGGTCGCAGGGACTGTTCACCCTGGAGAGCCAAGTCCGTCAGGGATCCGACGGCGGCATAGCGGACTCCCCAATCGGCATCGGCAAGGCATTGCCGCAACAGGTGCAAGGCTCGCTCTTGATCGGGCAAGGGCCGCTTGGCAGCCACCCGTCCCAGCCCGCGGGTCGCCGCCCGCCGTACACTGGGGGCAAAGTCCGCCACAATGGCTTCTGCCAAAAAGGGGTAGGCATCCCCATGGCCAATGCGAGCCAAAGCCCGCACCGAATAGGCCCGCGCCCCGTAATCGAAACCGTCAATATGGCTCAGCAAGGGCTGCACCGCCGCCTCCCCAAAGCGCAGCACTTCCTCCAGGGCGGCTTCCCCCACTGCAGGGCGATTGAACCCAAAGGCGCGAATTAAGATGGGGATCCCTTCCACTTGGCCCAGAGCCCCCAGCGCCCTCACCACCCGCAGCAAGTCCTCAGGCGACGTGGCCTGCTCCAACTCTGCCGCCAGTTGAGCCACAGCAGTGGGAAGCGCTTGAGCAGCCGAGGTGGAGGACATAAGCAACGAGTAGTCAAAGGTACAGTTGAAGCATCTGAAATGATCTAAATCAAAGGCACTGAGCGCCCCAAAATCCTAAAAGAGCCTCTCCAGTTGCGGAAGGATCGCTGCCGCCACCTGAGCCGGCGGTACCCGCCCCAACTGAAGCGCCACATCGAACAGCCGCTTCAGAGCATTGATGCGCAGGTTGAGCGCTACGTCGGCTGTTGCCAACAGCGGTGCCCCCGCCACCCATCCCGATTCGGCCAGGTCGAACAAAGCGGCCTGTCGCAAGCTGGAGTTGGAGTGGGCCAGGAGCGCCACTAGGATTTGGGTCAGCTCCTCGGCTTGCGTAAAGCGGTAGAGCACCCAAGCCGCTGCCGAACGCACCCGTTCGGAGGGATGGCTCAAAAAGGGTCGGATTGCTGCCTCAGCCTCGGTGGCCTGAAGCTGGCCCAGTGCCTCGATAAGGGCTTCCCAGGGCTGATCCTGTTCGCGAGACTGCAACAGTGCCAGCAAGGGATCCACTGCTCGCTTGTCCCCCAATTGAGCCAAGGCATAGGCAGCCTCTTCCCGCACGTGGAAGTCAGTACAGGTGAGGGCCTCGATCAAACCGGGCACGGCCCGCAAGTCCCCGATTTGCCCCAGGGCCTTGGCAGCATTGCGGCGCAGAGGATAGCCCCCCAAGGCGGTGCGATCCCGTTCATCCTGCAACGCCAAAAGCAGTGGCTCTACCCCACGTGGATCCCGAACTGTGCCCAAGTACCAGGCGGCATAGTAGCGATCTTGCAAGTCATCCCCTTGCAGCCGGGCTATCGCCTGCTCCCAGCTAAGCTGCTGTGGCAGCACCGCCGTGTTGGATGCCATACGAACCGTTGCAGAGCTGTTCATGACACCTGGGCAACCTTGCCGGTAACTTCAGTTAGCCGTCGAGCATCCCTTACTCAGCAGCACCGTTGTCCTGAGCAGGAGAGGCATTGGCTCCCGACAAGGCAGTGACCTGCACGATTTTGCCACCCATCCGCAGAATGCGCTGCATCTCGGCAGACAACCGACTGTAGGGGACGGTGGCGCTCAGGGTGCTGCGGCGAACTTTGGCAGAGGTGGCCAGAGCATCGGGCGGGTTGAGCAGACCGGTGTACTCAACTCGGTAAACCCGGCTGCCGGCTTCTGTCAGGGCTTCAGGGCTGGTGGTGCTTTGACCAAACATCGCTTTCCCCAGGTATCTATGAGACTTCGTTTGGAAGACAGGCAAACTGACCAGCGAACAAGCCGTACCGGCTATTCTCGCGAACCAGCACGCTGCCGTTGGGCAATGCCTACAATCCAAAGGCTAACTACCCCAGACTGGAGAGCAGGCGACCAACCCAACCGGCTTAAGAGAAGCCAAGGCGCCAAACCAACCTGGAAACAGGTGGAATAGACCTCTTTGGAGCCGTCGCCTGCTCTGGAGAGACACACAATTGGAAGACAAAGAAAGAGATCGTCCACTCCCAACAAGCAGGGATCTCTGCCCTGGGATCCCCTAGCTGAGGGCGTTGATGGCGTAATCGAAGTAGATGGCAGCTTCGTTGGCCGCTTGGCCGCTCAGCATGCCCAGAGCGCGGCTCTTCATGTACTGCAGAGCCACGATGTACCAGCTCGGAGAGAGGTTAAAGGAGCGGTTCACTTCCCGCAGCCCGGCTACCAAGTATTCATCGAGGGGGCCGGTGCCACCCGCAACCAGGGAATAGGTGATGAAGCGGAGGTAGTAGCCGATGTCGCGGGCACACTTGGCCTGAAACACATCGCCGTGGCCCATTTCACCCGGCTGGGTCAAGTAAGGGAACCTCTTGAACACTTCCTGCACCGCTTCCCGCACCAGGGTTTGCTGATTGTTGGTTAGGACACGGGCCGCTTCCAGAGAAGCAGCAGCACGCTGGTAACGACCATTCACGGCCTGCAGCTCGCTGGCATTCAGAAAACGCCCTTGATTGTCAGCGGCAGCAATCGCTTCAGTGATGACGGTTTTCACCTTGCAACTCCTAAATTCATCAATTGTGTTGTTAACGAACATTCTGTAGGAAAGGCGGACTGGATCTCCACCTGCCTATCAGAAATGAAGGGATCTAACCGATCTAAAAAGGGACGACTAAGCCAGCTTCGACCCAAAGCTCAAACGATGGCGGCAGCAGCCTTATCGAAGTAGCTGGCCACTTCGCTTTGCAGCGCCGAGCAGTCCCCAGGAGTGATGCCCTTCGGATCCATGATCTTGGCCAGCGCTTCCTTCTTCATAGCAGCAATGGCATTGGCCACAGAAGTGGTGGGCACCCCCAGAGCAATGTAGGTTTCCCGCAGGCCGTTCAGGCAGCGATCTTCCAGCACAGAGCTATCCCCGGCCAAAGTGGCATAGGTGATGTAGCGCAAGATGATCTCCATGTCCCGTAGGCAGGCGGCCATGCGACGGTTGGTGTAGGCATTGCCACCGGGAGCGATCAGATCCGGCTCTTGAGCAAACAAAGACCGAGCTGCGTTGGTTACGATTTGGGCGGCGTTGCTGGTCATGCGGTTGACGGCATCCAGGCGCTTGTTGCCCTCTGCCACCAAAGCCGCCAGACGGTCAAAGTCTTGGTCACTTAAAAAGGCACCGCGTGCATCTGCCTGAGCGATCACCCGGGTAAAGGCGTCTTGCATGATGGATCTCCTTCTGGTCTTTCCAAAAAGCGATGAGCGACTGGCTGAACCTCCCAAAAGCCAAATCCCAAGCTTTTTTGCGGGATCCTCTTTGACCTCCAAAAACTGGGGATTCCGTGGCAGCAGGCTGCTCAAAACTACCCCCACCGAACCCCCCAATTTTTAGATAGGTCAAGAACCTCTGCGACTTTCAGACAGCCGAGCATCCAGCCTAATTTTATATCGCGGGAGGGATGAGTGTTTTGTGAAGATTTACAAACCCATCGATACCAAAATGTCTGCTTAGCCTGGGATCCCCCGACTGTGGGGCGCAGCAGGGGGGAAATGGGTCTACAGGCTGGCTTACGGAATGTAAACATTTGTTTTGAGATGGAAGCAGTCTGAGTGGGCACCTTCCTGAACAGAAGTTAACACTCTGGAGTGGTCACCTCTTGCAGGGCCGCTTTGAGGGCTCGACAAAAGTGAGC
Source organism: Synechococcus sp. R55.2 (assembly GCF_047462075.1). Lineage (NCBI taxonomy): Bacteria > Bacillati > Cyanobacteriota > Cyanophyceae > Synechococcales > Synechococcaceae > Synechococcus > Synechococcus sp. R55.2. The sequence continues at coordinate 45,319 of NZ_JANSIH010000113.1, read as the reverse complement.
TATTTGTTGCAGTCCTTCTTCAGGCGTGGGGGCTTTGGCCAGCCGTTGCACAAATGCGCTGCCCACAATCGCCGCATCTGCTCCCCAGAGAGCGATCTGGCGGGCCTGGTCGGGAGTGGAGATGCCGAAGCCCACCCCAATCGGCAGGGGGGTTTGTTGGCGCAGTTGCTGCAGCAAAGCCGGGATCCGCTTTTCCAGGGTGGCCCGTTCGCCGGTAACGCCGGTGGTGCTGACCAAGTAGACAAAGCCACTGGACTGCTGGGCAATGCGGCGCATGCGCTCCGGGGGGCTGGTGGGGGCCACCAGCAGGATGAGGTCGATCTCTTCGGCCTGGGCTGCTTGTCGCAGGGATCCCGCCTCTTCCAGAGGCAAATCGGGGACGACCAAACCGGCACAGCCGGCCTGCCGCAGTTGATGCAGAAAGTTGGGGATGCCGAGCTGGTGGATGGGGTTGTAGTAGGTGAACAGGATCAGGGGGGCCTGCAGAGAGAGGCGGCGCAAGCCTTGTAGAATGGCGCCCAAAGTGACTCCCCGGCTGAGGGCGCGGGTGGCTGCTGCTTGGATCACCGGCCCATCCGCCAAGGGATCCGAGTAGGGTACCCCCAGCTCGATGAGATCGGCGCCACTCTGATCCAGAACCTGCAAAGCCTCAAAGGTGGTTTCCAAGTTGGGATCCCCAGCGGTGAGGTAGGGGATGAGGGCTTTTTCACCACGGCTGCGCAGCGCCTGAAAGCAGGCTGTGATCCGAGTGGGCATGGGATCCATCCGATCTGGGGAGATCGAGAGAGTTGAGAGCATCCCCCACTGTAGCGTCTGCCGGGATCCCTAGGGGAGAGGCACAAAATCGTAGCCGGTACCGGAGCGGTTGCCGGGCTCAACCCGCACCAGCACGTTGGGAGCGTTGCGGTCGCCGGAGGGCAAGAAGCGCACTTCTCCGGAAGCGCCGTCCGGCAAGCGGAAGTTCGGGTCGCCCAGGGCGGCGAGAACAGCGCTGCGGCTGGGGGATCCCTGCTGGATGGCTCGCAAAAAAGCCCGGGTGGCGTCGTAGGCCAGAGCGGTGCGCCAGCTCACCTGCCCTCCCCAGAGCTGGGCTGCCTTCTGGGCAAACTCGCGGTTGCGAGGCACCTGAGGATGCCAGGGTACCGCCACCACCAAGCCTTCTACCGCTGCTCCCCCGTCTTGCAACGTGGCGAGGCTGAAGAGCACATCGCCGCCCAGAAGAGCAAGGGGCTTACCAGCTACAGCGTTCTCGCGGGCTACGGCCAGCGCTTTTTCGGCTACGGAAGCCGTGGGAGCTAAAAAAGCTACCTGGGCTCCTTGGCCGACGGCCCTTTGCAGGCTGGCCTGGGGGTTGAAGTCCGACGCCGATAAGTCGAACTCCGCCAGCACGATGCCCCCTTCGCTGGTCAGGGTGGAGGCAAAGGCATCGCGCAAGCTGGAGCTGTAGGCGCTGTTGGGGTTGTAGAAGATGGCCACCCTTTGCAACCGCAACGTGTTGAGAGCATAACGGGCCAGTTGCGTGCCGGCCACTTGATCGGAGGGCACGGTGCGAAAAATGGCATCCCCCAGCATGCTGATGCGAGTGCTGGTGGAGGTGGAGGAGATCATCGCCAAGCCGGCAGGCTGATAAACCTCGGCTGCAGCCAGGGTGGCGTCGCTGGTGTTATGGCCGATCACGCCCAAGATCTCAGGCTGCGCCACCAGGGCTTTGGCCACCGCTGCTGCTCGCTCAGGGTTATCGCCATCGTCGGCAATCACTACCCGCAGCAGCCGTCCTCCGATTCCCCCCTGTTGGAAAAGCTCCTCCTGAGCTTGCGCCACCCCGCGCAGGGTCTCTTTGGCGCGGTTGGGGTTGCTGGAGATGGGCACCACCACCGCCAGGCTCAAGGGACTGCCCTGCTGCTGGGCACGGGCATTGTTCAAGAAAATGCGAGCTTCCGGGTCGTTGCGGTTGCTTTGCAGCCCCATCTCCAACACCGGGATGGCTGCGCTGAGGTTACCTTGGCGCAACAGCTCTGCAGCGGCAACGGCAGCGGGACTGCTATCGGCAAACAAGGTGCGCTCGCCGCTGGTCAGGAGCAGATCTTGTGCTCCACCCCCCAACCCTGGCAGCGATACTGGCGGTAGAGAAATGCCTTCCGGCCAGCGAACATAGCCCGCCCGCCAAGCACGATGACCGCCCCAGAGTAGCAATAGCCCCAAGGCAATGTAGACAATGGGTGGTGGAGACTTGGCAACCATATATCTCATGTTATAGAGAGAGAAAACGCTAGCTTTTGGCCAGCAAAGACACTGCTTGTATCCTCAGGAATCCTCAAAAGTCATCTTTCCAAGGATCTCTAAGGATCTCCGACTATGCATCAGCATGAGTGCGGGAGTATGTCACGGATCGGGACGGTAGGAAGGGCTGTTGCGGTATTGGCGCTCTAGCTGCTCCACAATGGAAATGGGAACGGATGAGGTCTCGGAGGGCTCTTCTGGCGAGGTGCCGATCTGCGTCTCGGTCTCCACATTGAACTGCCGAGATGTTGCCCAAACCACTGCTGCAATCAGCAAAAGGACGATAGCGGCACCGTAAAGAAAGGCGACGATGGCCATCGGGTCAATGGTTTAGCTTTCCCCTTCCATGATAAAGGCTGTCGAGAATCACCCACTTCGGGATCCCTTGGAGCAAGCGCTGTGGGACTGGCATCGGGGACAGGCCAAGGGATCCCTTCTCTTACATGCCTACAGCCTGGAGGGGATCCCGCTGGCGGAAGAGCCCCAGGTGGTCTCCCCAGAGGTGTTCTTCACCCAAGAGTTGCCGGAGGTGGAAGCCTTGGCCTTGGAACTCTGCCGCGGTCGGGTGCTAGACATCGGCGCCGGTACGGGCCGCCACAGCCTGCTGCTGCAGGAAGAAGGATTTGCCGTGGCCGCTTTGGATCGCTCCCCTGTGGCTTTGCAGATTATGGCAGAGCGGGGGGTGCGTTGCCGCATTGCCGCCGATCTTTTCCACTGGCCGGGGCCGGAGGATCCCTTCGATACGCTGCTGTTGCTGATGAATGGCGTCGGCTTGGTGGGATCCCCGTCGGGGTTAGAGCATTTTTTGCGCTTGGCCCGGCACTGGATCCAGCCCACGGGGCAGTTGCTCTTAGATTCCACCGATCTGAGCGATGCCGGCAACCCTGCGGATCTGGAGGATCTGCCGGCAGAAAGAGAATCAGAAAACTGGGAAAGCCCCTCTGGCAAGCTGACCGAGCCTGCCCACCTCGAAGCAGGTGGCTCAGAAGATTGGCAGGAAGGGAGCGAGGCAAAAGCCAAGGTAGTGAACTTTGTAGCCGAGTACAACGGCCAGCGGGGGGATCCCTTTCCCTGGCTATTTGTAGATCCGGAAACCCTGCTGCAGTGTGCCCACGCCAACGGCTGGCAGGGGCAGATTGTCTATCAAGAGCCGGAGGGGGCTTTTCTGGCACGCCTCACCCCCTTCTGAAGGACTCGCTAGTGGGAAAGGATCTGGGATAAAAACAGGCGGGAGCGCTCTTCTTTCGGATTGCTGAAAAACTCTTGGGGGGTGTTTTCCTCCACGATCTTGCCGCGGTCGAAGAAGATAATCCGATCCGCCACCTCGCGGGCAAAGCCCATCTCGTGGGTTACACACACCATGGTCATCCCCGAGCGGGCCAACTCCCGCATCACGTCCAGCACCTCCTTGATCATCTCTGGATCCAAGGCCGAGGTGGGCTCATCGAAGAGCATCACCGCCGGATTCATGGCCAAGGCGCGGGCAATCGCCACCCGCTGCTGCTGCCCCCCCGAGAGTTGCCCCGGGTATTTTTCTGCTTGCTCGGCGATCCCCACGCGGCTTAGCAGTTCCATAGCCCGCTCTATCGCCTCACTTTTTTTCATCTTTTTCACGTGGATTGGGCCAAGGGTTACATTTTGCAAAACCGTGAGATGGGGAAACAGGTTGAACTGTTGAAAAACCATGCCCACCTCGCGGCGAATGGCATCGATGTTGCGCAGGTCGCTGGTTAGCTCAATGCCATCTACCACAATGCGCCCTCTCTGGTGTTCTTCTAAGCGGTTCAACGTGCGAATAAACGTTGACTTGCCCGAACCTGAAGGCCCACAGACCACCACCACCTCTCCGCGGCGGATGCGGGTGGTAATGCCCTTGAGGACGTGGAAATCGCCGTACCATTTGTGAACATCTTCGCATTGGATAATGTCAGCGCTGGCTGCACTTTGCGGAGAGAGTGAAGACCTTATGTGCGGGGATCCTTGCATGGGTGGGTGACTCCCTAAGTTTCACCAAAGCAGGCATGGGTACCATGGCAGAACTGGCCGAGCCACAACCGTAGCCTCTGCAACATTTCCATACGCCCTGACATGTAAGGCTTTGAGAAAATCGTAGGCGCCTATGGCAAACCATTCTATGGGGTGTGGGGTGTGGCAGGAGTGTAACCCAATGGCACGGTATCTCGGTTGAAGTGCCGTGTATGAACGACTGTTGACGACGAAGATCTTGAGGATTGACATGGGGTAATTTTATGAACTGGATAAAGCATTTGAACGGATTGGCTCCCTTGGCCGGGGCACTGGCGTTGTCTATGGGCCTGCAGTCCCTTCCCGCTTGGGCGCAGCTGGGGCCGCTCACCGACCGCATCAAGGCTCGGGGCGAGTTGATCTGTGGGGTAAACAACCAACTGCCCGGATTCGGCAACCTGGATGACCAAGGCAAGTATGTGGGTTTTGATATCGACATCTGCCGGGCGGTAGCTGCCGCTCTCTTTGGAGATCCGGACAAGGTTCGATACGTCTACCTGACGGCGGCCAATCGCCAGTCTGCGATTCAGTCGGGCGAGGTCGATATGATTAGCCGCAACACCACCTGGACCCTCACCCGGGATCGCGAGTGGGCGGTGACCTTCGGCCCCACCACCTACTACGACGGCCAAGGATTTATGGTGCGGAAGTCGCTGGGGGTGGAAAAGCTGGAAGACCTGAACGGGGCCACCATCTGTGTGATTGCCGGCACCACCACCGAGCTGAACTTGGCGGATACCTTCCGCGCCCGTGGCATTGCCTTTACGCCAGTAACCTTCGACGGCGATGATTCCTCTTTCAACGCCTACGAAGAGGGCCGTTGCGATGCCATCACCAGCGACCAAAGCGCCCTCATCTCCCGCCGGGCCAGCTTGGCTTCTCCCGACGACCACGTGATCTTGCCGGAGGTGATCTCCAAAGAGCCCTTGGGGCCGCTGGTTCCCCACGGAGATGAGAGTTTCTCCGACATTATGAACTGGACGGTCTACGCCCTCTTCTATGCAGAAGAAAAGGGGATCACCAGCGCCAATGTGGACGAGTTCCTCAAGTCCGAGGATCCCGACATTCGCCGCTTCTTGGGCCAGGAAGGCAACCTGGGAGAGCTGCTGGGCCTGAAGCCGGATTGGGTGGTCAATGTCATCAAGGCGGTGGGCAACTACGGCGAGATCTTCGACCGCCACCTGACCCCCTTGGGCGTGCCGCGGGGCTTGAACCAGCCCTACACCAAAGGCGGGATCCAGTACGCGCCGCCTTTCCGCTGATCGGCTGATTCGGAATCCGGGCCTAGGGATCCCGGTTGGTCAGTACCGGCCAGGGATCCCCTATTCTCTGCTGTGCTCTGAATTTTTGCTTGCCCCGCATGACTTCTCTGTCCGACCAGTCCCACCTTCGCCCCCCCTGGTGGCGGAATGAGCGCATCCTAAAAGTTCTGCTGCAGGTGGCCTTTGTCGTGGCCGTGCTGCTGGTGTTCGGGATCCTCGCCCAAAATCTCCTCGCCAGCATGCGTCGCCTGGGCATCAGCTTGGGATTCCGCTTTTTGGGCAACTCTGCCAACTTCGGCATCACCGAAGGGCTTATCCCCTACGACCCTTCCGAGAGCTACCTGAAGGCGCTGGTGGTGGGGGCGGTGAACACCCTCTGGCTGTCCGCGGTCAGCATTGTGTTGGCGACGGCGATGGGCTTTGTCTTGGGGATCGCCCGCCTCTCCAGCAACTGGCTGGCCCGCCAATTGGCTACCGTCATCACCGAGATCTTTCGCAATGTCCCGGTGCTGCTGATCGTGATCTTCTGGTACCAGGGGGTGATCCTCACCCTGCCGGGGGTGCGCAACAGTCTCTCCATCGGCGGGCTTGTCTTTATCAACCAGCGGGGAGTGAAGCTGCCCGGGTTGGATCCCAGCGGCTGGCTGGTTCCCGCGCTGGCCATTGTAATCGCGGCTGGGTGGGGGATCCGCAAGCTGCTCCTGGCCCGTCGCCCCGAGCTGGGATCCCTGCAGCGGAACCTGTGGGTGGCTGCGGGGGTGGCGCTGCTGGCGGTGGCCTGCTGGGTGCTCTTCCCAGAGCCGCCGGTGCGGCTGGATGTCCCGGTACTGGAGCGCTTTAACTTCCGGGGTGGGATCCAGCTTTCGGCGGAGTTTACCGCCATGATGCTGGGCTTGGTGACCTACACCGGCTGCTACATTGCCGAAGTGGTGCGGGGATCCTTTTTGGCGGTGCCGCGGGGGCAGTGGGAGGCAGCCCGGGCCGTCGGCCTGTCGGAGCTGCAAACCTTTCGCTTGGTGATTGTGCCCCAGGCCCTGCGGATCATGATCCCCTCCTTGAACACTCAGTATCTCACCCTGATCAAAAACTCCAGCTTGGCCATTGCCGTTGGCTTTTCCGATCTGTTCAACATCAGCAGCACCATCATCAATCAGTCGGGACGCTCGGTGGAGATGTTCGCCATCCTCATGGCCACCTATCTGACCTTCAACCTGGTGGTTTCCTACGGCATGAACTGGCTCAATGCCCGCGTCAAATTGGTGGAGCGCTAACCCATGCCCAGCAGTCTCTCCTCCCCCCTTGTAGAAGAAAAGGTACTCCCCCCCAGGGAGAAACAAAGTCCTCTGGCTTGGGTGCGCCGCAACCTGTTCGACTCCTGGCTGAGCACCTTGCTCACCTTGGTCTCTGCCTTGGTGTTGGCCTGGGCAATTTCCCTGTTCTGGAACTGGGCGTTCACCCAAGCCCGCTGGGAAGTGATCCCGGCCAACCTGAAAATCTTTGCCAGCGGCACCTACCCCAGCAGCCAACTGTGGCGGGTGTGGGCGGTGTTGGGAATTGTGCTGGCCACCTTGGGGGTAGCGGGGGGGGCTTGGGGCGGTGTGCTGCTGCACTACCTCATTCTCTTGGGAGCTGCTATGGGCTTGGCCGCTTTCCTGCCTTTGGGAACCCAGTCGCAGGGGTGGCTGGCGGTTTGCTCTGGCGTCACTTTTGCCGCTATTGCCCTCAGTCGGGGACGGGAATCCTGGCGGCTGGCTTCCATCTGGGTTTGGGCCCTGATCTTGCCCCTCTGTCTGCAGCTGCTGCTGGGCGACCTGGGCCCCAATTGGCCGGCAGTGCGAACCGAGCAACTGTCTGGACTGCTGCTGACCTTGATCTTGGCGGCAGCCGCCATGATCATCGGCTTCCCCATTGGGGTGTTGCTGGCGTTGGGCCGGGCCAATCGGGCGTTGCCGGTAATCCGGATCTTCTGCACGCTGGTGATCGAGCTGGTGCGGGGGGTGCCCCTGACCACCATTCTGTTTGCCGCCTGGCTGTTGGTGCCCTTCTTTCTGGGGGGGATCAGCGTCAACCTGATCATCAGGGCGGAGGTGGCCTTCATCTTGTTTACAGCCGTGTACGTGGCCGAGGACGTGCGGGGCGGCCTGCAGTCAATCCCGCTGGGCCAGCTGGAGGCGGCACGGGCGCTGGGCTTGAACCCCTTTCAAGTGACCGCTTTGGTGATTTTGCCCCAGGCGTTGCGGGCAGCTGTTCCGGCGCTGGTGAACGAGTTCCTCACCCTCTTCAAAGACACGTCACTGGTGTTCATTGTCGGCCTCATCGACCTGCTGCAGGCGGGGCGGGTGGTGTTCACTAACCCCAACTGGCTGGGCACCCAGCGGGAAGTGCTGTTTTTTATCGGCCTGATCTACTTTATCTGCTGCTTTGCCATGGCTTACGCCGCCCAGCAGGTGGAAAAGGCGCTGGGCTTGGGCAAGCGCTAAAAACTGCAACCGCTCCCCTTCCCAGTTTCATCTGCTCAGGCCCCGGGATCCCCTTAACAGGCCAGGGCTACATCCCCCTATAGCGGCTCGACAAGTGCTTTTCCCTGGAGAGGGGGCAGCGCTAAGATAGCGGGGAACGTCTCGTTACACCTTGGCCCATGACCCTTGCCTCTGAGACCGAATCCCCGGAGCAAGCCGCGGCGGCCCCTGAGTCTGGTCGGGTGCGGGATCCGGAGTTTCCCTACGAGGTCGAGATGACCTTGATGGAGCACTTGGAAGAGCTGCGCAGCCGCCTGTTGGCCAGCGTGATCGCGGTGGTGATCTGCATCATCGCTTGCTTTGCCGTGGTGAACCGCATTGTCGCCCTGCTGGAGGTGCCCGCTCGGGGGGTTACCTTTTTGCAACTGGCGCCGGGGGAGTATTTTTTCGTTTCTGTGAAGGTGGCGGCCTACTCGGGGCTATTGCTGGCCACACCCTTTTTGCTCTACCAAATTGCCCGCTTCGTCTTGCCGGGGCTGAGCGTGAAGGAGCGCAAGCTGCTGGGGCCGGTGGTGCTGGGATCCAGCCTTCTCTTTGTGGCCGGCTTGGTCTTTGCCTACTATCTCCTCATTCCGGCGGCGCTTAACTTTTTCATCCGCTACGGCGAAGGGGTGGTGGATCAGGCTTGGTCCATCGACCGCTACTTTGAGTTTGTGCTGCTGCTGCTGTTCAGCACCGGCCTGGCCTTTCAGGTGCCGATTTTGCAGGCGCTGCTGGGGGCGCTGGGGCTGGTGACTGCCGAGCAGATGTTCAAGGGCTGGCGCTATGTGGTTCTGGGCGCGGTGGTGGCGGGGGCCATTCTCACCCCCTCGACGGATCCCCTCACCCAGAGCCTTTTGGCCGGGGCTGTGACGTTTCTATATTTGTTTGGCATTCTGCTGGTGAAGCTCCTTGGCAAATGAGCCGAAGCTGCATGCGCTGATCTTGGCGGCTGGGTTTTCCACGCGGATGGGAGAGCCGAAAGCCTTTCTGCCCTGGAAAGACGGGCAAACCCTGCTCTCTTACCAGATTTTTCAGTGGCGACAGGCGGGGTTTCAACCCTGGGTGGTGCTGGGATCCCAGCATTTGGCGGCAGCCCAACCCCACTTGGCAGGGGCAGAGGTGCTGGTCAATCCGGCTCCTGAGCTGGGCAAGACCCACTCCATTCGGGTAGGGGTGGAAGGGATCCCTGCCGATTTTCAGGTGCTGGCCATTTCGGCGGTGGATCAGCCCCGCCCGGCGTGGATCTACCACAGCTTGCTGGAGTACCATCTGCGCCACCGCGCTTGGGCTACTGTGCCGGTGCATCGAGGACGACGGGGGCACCCTACCCTGATCGACAGGCGCTTGCGGGAAAAGCTGTTGGATCTCCGAGAAGAAACCCTGGGCCTGCGCCGGTTGTTGCAGGATCTGGGCAGGCGGGTACAGGAGGTGGAGCTCTACACTCCTGAGATCTTCCTGGACTGCAATACCCCTGCCGATGTGGAGGCCGCTGCTGCCGGTTGCGACAGCGTTGCCCAGGAGTGAGGGGATCCCCTTCAGCATTTGTCCTGCGACCGGTCGCCTCAGCGGTACCGAGCACTTCGGCGTTGCCCAGCAAGATGTTCTTCCCATTGCTCGTATGAGAAAGGGCCTTTATCCTGCCAGCACCTACGATCCTGCCTGCCCGGTCGGCAGCTACTGGGACAGCACGATAGCAGATCCCGGTTGGCGGCATCCGGCACCTTTGCAAGCGCAGGTGGGCGCGGAGGTGGTCATTGTGGGGGGAGGATTGACGGGGCTATCGACGGCCTTGCACCTGGCCCGCGACCACGGCATCCATGCTTGTCTGCTGGAGGCGGGATCCCTGGGTTGGGGGGCCTCGGGACGCAACGGTGGCTTTTGCGGGGTGGGGTCGAGCCACCTTACCCACACCCAGATGGTGCGGCGGGTGGGCCTGGCAGAGACAGAGCGCTACTACCGGGATCAATGGCAGGCAGTGGAAACCGTTCAGGAGCTGGCGGCCAGCGAGGGCTTCTCCCTAGAGGCTCAGGGACAGGGCTGCTATGCAGTGGCCCATCGTCCACAGGCATGGTCGGAGTTAGAGGCCGAGTACCAGATCTGTACTCAGGTGGCGGGCTACCCGGCCCAGCTTCTCAACTCCAAAGAGCTGCGGGAACGCGGCTTCGACAGCCAAGAGAACCACGGTGCTTTGCACATCGGGGTGGGGTTTGGCCTCAACCCCCTCAAGCTCACCCAAGGGCTGGCCCAAGCAGCCCACCGGTGGGGGGCAAAACTGTACAGCGGCAGTCCGGTCATGGCCTGGGAAAAGGTGGGATCCCAACACATCTGTCACACGCCGGGAGGAACGGTGCGCGCTCGGCACTTGGTCATTGCCACCAATGGCTACACCCCAGAGGCCCTGTATCCCCAACTGGCGGGATCCCTGTTGCCGGCACTGTCCAACATCCTGGTCACCCGACCTCTAACGCCTCAGGAGCAGAAAGCGCAGGGGTGGTGGGATCCGACGCCGCTCTACGACATGCGGCGGCTGCTGTTCTATTACCGTCTGCTGCCGGATGGGCGTCTGCTGTTTGGGGGACGGGGTGGCACCCGCGATACCCCGACGGAGCGACAGCAGTTGCGCACTTGGATGACCCGACAGCTCTATCGTCTTTTCCCTGCTTGGGAAGGGGTGGAGATCGAGTACGCCTGGAATGGACTGGTCTGCCTTTCTCGGCAGTTTCACCCCCATATTGGCCCTTCGCCGGCGGATCCCAGCCTGTGGTACGGCTTGGCCTATCACGGCAGCGGTGTGGCCACAGCAGTGTGGGCGGGCAAAATGCTGGCCCAGGAGATCGCCGGGATCCCTTCTCAGATGAGCGCTCTGTTTCGCCAGCCGCCCCGCTCTTTCCCTTTGCCCTGGCTACGGCTTCACTACCTGCGGCTGGGGTATCTCTGGTGGCAGTTGACGGATGGATAGCCTCTCCAAGTGTGCGGGGGATCCCTCTGTTCGGCAGAGAAGTCCTGCCCTAGTCTGGTTGTAGTTCGGGTGGAAACCATCGCTTGTCGTTGCTCCTGAGGTATCCAGTGCTGCTCACGTCTTGCCATCGGCCTGCTCCAGATCCGTCTCCTCTCGAAGCCCAATCGGCAGCCTGTCGCCGCCAACGGCTCTCGCAAGCGGGGCAGCGGCTAGGGTTTGCATTGCTGCTCAGCCTACCCACCATGTTTTGGCCTTGGCCCGGATTTGCCCAAATTGCCGGATCCCTTCTCAGCCCTTTGGTGGCGGCTTGGATCCGTTCTGAGGTGCGGAGGGTCGATAACCTGCAGGTACAGATTGCCGGCTCTGACGCCCAGATTTTGAATGGGCAGATCCCTCAGGCCCAGGTGTCGGGAGACAACCTCAGCTATCAAGGCTTTCAGGTCAGCCATCTGCGGCTGCGGGGCCAGGATATTCGCCTCAATGTGGGCGAAGCCATCCAGGGACGGAGCCCGCTGCGGCTATTGGCCCCTGTGCCGGTGCAGGTGAGTTTACGCCTCACCGAGGAAGACCTGAACCGCACCCTTCAGGCTCCCCTCATCCAAGCCCAACTGGCCCAGGCCCAGGTGCAGTTGCCCGTTGGGGGCCAAGTGGTGCCCTTTCTCATCCGCCAGCCTCAGGTCACGCTGGAACAGGGTCGGCTGCGCATCCAGGCTAACCTGACCACTCCGGAAGGGGTGGAAGCGCCGGTGACGGTGCTGACCGGCCTAGAAGCCCAAGGCCCCAACCGGTTGCGGCTGGTCAATCCCCTCTGGGTGAGCGAAGGCCAAGAGATCCCCATCCCCGGCCTGGCCGATTTCCCCATTCAGTTGGATCCCGGCGTGCGCATCGACCGCTTGGAGTTGCAGCCCGGCCAAATCCTCTACGAAGGGATCCTGACCATTTACCCAGAAGTCGCAACCGTGCCGCAGGGATAGTTCGCCTGGGCAGGACGGAGACCTTTCCCGTTCAGCAACGGGTGTGATCGGGATCAATCTCAAAGGGTGTGCCTCTGGGCGAGGATCCCTCTAGCAACCGGAGGGAAAGGGATCTTGCTGGCCGTTTGCGTTGGTGCCCCGTCGGGAACCGCACCGTCCACAAGACGAGAGCGGCATCGACTCCCTTCGGTAGCCGGACAGGAGTGGTGTATTGAGGTGAGATCATGATCCAGCCATCCAACTGCAAACTCGACCCCTGGGTCGCGGTAGCGGTGCGGAGCACTTGCGGCTGGGCGCTGCTGCTGATTTTGTCGGTTGGTTTTTTGGGGGGATGTGCTGGCGACCCGGTTTCTACAGTCCCTCTGGATGGCGCTGCTGTCGGCACGCGGACGGCCACTCCCGAAGGCCGATCCTTTTCCGATATTCAGCCCGGTCGCGAGCCCCGTCTGAAACACCTTTGGGCCAGCTTTGTCATCAGCCCCCAGCAATTGCAATCTGCCCGCGAGGCTTCTGTCTCTCTCCATCCGCAGGCCATTTTTCCCTGCACCGACTGCGAAAGCCTGCCGGGATCCCCGCCCCCCACTGCTTCCCCCGCTCCAGGCACCTACCGATCTGACCAGCTCACCTTCTCCTTCCGGGTTGAGCCCAATGAGACGTCCACCCGCCTCAGGGGTAGCTTTCACCTGGATACCACCACGCCTCTGATCCACCCCGGCGCAGGGGTGCGCTTGGTAATCCAACGGGCTTTCTGGGGGGAAGACCCGCTGGAACCGCTGCCACCTCCCCAGGACTTTCACCCTCAGCAGATCATCCGAGGCCAGTTCCAGGAGCGCAGTTGGATCCTCCCTTTCTCCCTGCCGCATCCCCCTGCCGGTGAGGTCTTGCCGCCGCTGCGGCTGGAGGTTGTTCTCACCTCGCCAATCCCACCCGATTCCGCCCCCTTTCTGCGGGGTAGGCCGCTGCCGCCACCTCCGGGTCGGCTGTATCACGGGGTCGCTTGGCCGGGCATTCCCACTTGGGATCAACTCCTCGCCTATCGCCAGGCCATCGGTCAACCCCCCGCCTGGGCAGCCGTGGATCACCTCTGGGATCCCCGCCAGGACTTTCCACAGCAGTTGGCCAGTCGCCTGCGGGAAAGCGGCTCAGTCCCCTACCTGCGCCTGCGGCTAGATCCAGCCCAACTTTCTGCCTTGGCCAATGGGGATCACGATGAGACCTTGCGCTCTTGGGCCCGCGGGATCCAGCGCTTTGCCACCCCCATCATCCTGGCCGTCGTCGTTGGCGACGGGGATCCCGAACGCGCTCGCGGTAGCGGTGGGGAGCCCTTTGGTGGGACGGAGTCCTCGCTGCAACAACGGGCTTACCAACACCTGATGCAAACCCTGCGCTCTGTTCGCGTTAGCGGGACGGAGTCCCCGGCCAATTTGCTCTGGGTGGTGGAGCTGGACGGAGAAGATGCCAAGGCCGTGTCCACCTGGGCTCGGTTCCCTGAGATGGACTGGCTGAGCCTACAGGTAACGGGGGATCCCGCCGCTTTTGAACCGCTGTACCGCCGCCTTGAGGCCCTCAACCCGGAAGTGCCTGTGGTGATCCGCGGGCCAGCCCTGGGCTCGGAAGCCTCTCAACCGCTGCTGGAAGGTCTGGAGGCGCAGCGCTGGCCTCAGGTGATCGGCTGGAGCTGGACTTTAAGCCCGGACGGGATCCCTCCTGCAGCCGCACAAGATTGGCGGCAGCATCTGCAACAGGGGGATCCCCAGATATGGCTGGGGGAAATGCGGGTGCAGCCCCCGCCCAGCCCCCTTCCCTCGCCCAAGCTCTGAGAAAGGGCGCCCTGTCTGGAAAAACCTCCCGGAAAAGTCGATAATAAGCCAGCCGTTTTACCTTTCCTTCAGGAATTGTGGCCCTGATCCCCTCATCACCTCCCCTGTCCCGCTTCGCCCAGGCCATCCAGCAGGGGGAATTTCTGCTCACCGCCGAGATCACCCCCCCCAAGGGATCCGACACCAGCACCCTGCTGTCTTTGGCCCAGCAGCTCAAGGGGCGGGTGCATGCCATCAACATCACGGACTCCAACCGAGCCATGGCCCGCATGAGCCCCTTGGCGGCCTCGGTGCTGTTGCATCAGGCGGGTGTTGAACCGATCCTGCAGTTGGCCTGTCGGGATCGCAACCGCCTGGCCCTGCAAGGGGATCTGTTGGGGGCCTCAGCCCTTGGCCTGCGCAATGTGTTGGCCCTCACCGGGGATCCCATCCACATCGGCGATTGCCCCGATGCCCGCCCCGTATTCGATCTGGAGTCGGTGCGCTTGCTGCAGCTTATCCAACGGCTGAACAATGGCCTCGATTGCAACGGCAAACCTCTCCCGGATGGGGGCACGCATCTGTTGGCAGGGGCAGCGGTAGAACCCCAATCGGGCAGCTTTTCCGGCCTGGAGCGGCGCTTCCACCGCAAGCTGGAAAACGGAGCCCAATTTTTCCAAAGCCAGATGGTCACCGACTTCGAGCAGCTGGAGCGCTTCATGGATAAGTTGGGCCGTCCCGCCGGCAAGCCCATCCTGGCTGGCATCTTTTTGCTCAAGTCGGCCAAAAATGCCGAGTTTATCAACCGCAACCTGCCAGGAGTGAAGATCCCAGACGGGATTATCCAGCGGCTGGCCAACGCCGCCCACCCCCTCGAAGAAGGGATCCGCATTGCCGCCGAACAGGTGCGTCAGGCCCGCCAGATCTGCCATGGGGTGCATCTGATGGCCGTCAAAGCCGAGCACCTCATCCCCCGCATTCTGGATGAGGCCGGGATCCCTCCCCTGACCCACTAGCTCAAGACCTGCTCCAGCCCGTAGACCAAACCTTTGAGCTGCAGCACCTTGCGGATCCCCAGGATCACTCCCGGCATAAAAGCTATCCGATCCGTGGTGTCGTGTCTCAACGTGAGGGTTTGCCCCATCCCACCAAAAATGACCTCCTGATGGGCGATCAACCCCGGCAGACGAACGCTGTGAATGGGAATGTTGGGGCCAGAGAGCCCTCCCCGCGCACCGGGGATCAGCTCTTTTTCTTCCACTGAGGACTCCGTCCCGCTGTCGCGAACGGGCGGGTTAAAGGTTTTGCCCAATTGTCCCAGCCGTTGTGCCGTCTGTAGAGCCGTGCCGCTGGGGGCATCCGCTTTGCGGTTGTGGTGCAGCTCGATGATCTCAACGTGGTCAAAATACTGCGCCGCCTGCAGGGCCATCTGCTGCAGCAAAATCATGCCGATGGCGAAATTGGGCGCGATCAAACAGCCCACACCGGACTTATCCGCCAGATCCCGCAGCCGCTCCACCTGCTCCGGCGTCAGGCCCGTCGTCCCCACCACCGGGCGTACGCCAAAGGCAATGGCCGAGCGAACATGTTCAAAGGCCGACCGAGGATGGGTAAAGTCCACCATTACGCCGCGGCTGCTGCGCTGCGACAACCTCAGCAACTGCCCCGGCAGGTCGTCGGTAATCTCCACCCCCAGGGATCCCAGGCCCAGCACCTCGCCAATATCCGAGCCCAGTTGAGAGCGGGCCACCGCCCCCACCAACCTCATGTCGGGCGTCTGGGCAACGGCTCGCACCACCTCTCGCCCCATTTTGCCCAAGGCCCCCACCACCAAAACCGGAATGGGGGATGTAGCCGCTTCTGGAGCTGTCAACTCCTGAAAGTGCTCCCCACCGCTATCGTGGTCAACTGGATCAACCGATGTCGTCACCCGCTGCCACCCTCATCCAAGCTCTACGCAACAACTGGGAAGGAGAGGGATCCCTGCAGATCCATCACAGCTTCACCTCAATATCTACTCCTGCCGGCAGATCCAGCTTCATGAGAGCATCGATGGTTTTGGAAGAGGGGGAATAGATGTCGATAATGCGCCGGTGGGTGCGGGTTTCAAAATGTTCCCGCGAGTCCTTGTCGGTGTGGGGGGAACGCAGCACACAGTAGATTCTGCGCCGCGTAGGCAAAGGGATCGGGCCGACAGGTACGGCGTCGGTACGACGAGCCGTATCCACAATTTTGTCGCAGGAAGTATCCAGCAGCCGATGATCGTAAGCCTTCAGGCGGATGCGAATTTTCTGTTGGGTCAAAGTAGGCATGGCCGGAGAGCAATCCAGAGAACGGTGGACTCGAAAAGGTCAGCAGGGAAAGTGCTCCGCACCACTGTTGCGACCGAGTTGGTCTGGGGCCTCCAGCACTCAATCCCTGCCGAGAAAAAGCAGCTTACTTCAGGATCTTGGAGACAACACCCGCTCCGACGGTACGGCCACCCTCGCGAATGGCAAAGCGCATCCCCTGCTCGATGGCGATGGGCTGAATCAGCTCCACCGTCATCCTGACGCGGTCGCCGGGCATCACCATCTCCGGCTGGGATCCGTCATCAGCCGTAAAGGAAGAGATGGTGCCGGTTACATCGGTGGTGCGCACATAGAACTGAGGACGATAGCCGGCGAAGAACGGCGTGTGGCGACCTCCTTCCTCTTTCTTGAGGACATACACCTCAGACTCGAAGCTGGTGTGAGGAGTAATGGTCTTGGGCTTGGCCAGCACCATGCCGCGCTCCACTTCGTTCTTCTGAATGCCCCGCAACAGCACACCAACGTTGTCGCCGGCAATCCCTTCGTCGAGGGTTTTCTGGAACATCTCCAGGCCGGTAACGGTGGTAGAGCGAGTTTCTCGCAGGCCCACCAGTTCCACCGTTTCGCCCACTTTGATGCGGCCCCGCTCGATCCGGCCCGTGGCCACCGTGCCCCGACCAGTAATCGAGAAGACATCCTCCACAGCCATCAGGAAGGGCTTGTCCACATCCCGCTCAGGCGTGGGAATGTAGGAGTCTACCGCATCCATCAGCTCATAAATTTTGTCCACCCAAGGATCTTCGCCCCGCTGGGTTTTGGGGTTGGCGGTCATTCTTTCTAGGGCTTTCAGCGCCGATCCTCTGATGATGGGAACGTCGTCGCCGGGGAAGTCGTATTTGGAGAGAAGCTCCCGCACTTCCAGCTCCACCAACTCCAGCAACTCTGGATCATCCACCATGTCTTCTTTGTTTAGGAAGACCACCAAGCTGGGCACCCCCACCTGCCGGGCCAGCAGGATGTGCTCCCGCGTTTGGGGCATAGGCCCATCAGCCGCAGACACCACCAAGATGGCCCCATCCATCTGAGCCGCGCCTGTGATCATGTTCTTCACGTAGTCGGCGTGGCCGGGACAATCCACGTGGGCGTAGTGACGGTTGGCAGTCTGATACTCGACGTGGGCGGTGTTGATGGTAATGCCGCGAGCTTTTTCCTCTGGCGCTGCGTCGATTTCATCGTACCGCTTGGCTGTAGCCTGACCCAAAGCAGCCAAGGTGGTGGTGATGGCAGCCGTCAGGGTGGTCTTGCCGTGGTCAACATGGCCGATGGTGCCAACGTTGACATGGGGTTTGGTGCGTTCAAACTTAGCGCGTGCCATGAATCATCACTTCCTTTTTGGTTTCAGTCAGCTACTCATTTCCTTTGTTTTTGGCAATGATGGCTTCGGCGATACTGCGAGGAACTTCCTCGTAGTGGCTGAACTCCATCGTGAAGGTGCCTCGACCCTGGGTTTTGGAGCGAATGTCGGTGGCATAGCCAAACATCTCCGCCAACGGAACCTTGGCATTGACTTTGGTAATGCCGCCTTCTGTATTCATCCCCTCCATCTGGCCGCGGCGGGCGTTGATGTCCCCGATGACATCCCCCACAAAGGCTTCAGGGACTTCCACCTCGACCTTCATCATCGGCTCCAGCAGGGTAGGGCTTGCCCTGCGAGCAGCCTCCTTCAGAGCCATCGAACCGGCGATCTTGAAGGCCATTTCGCTGGAGTCCACCTCGTGGTAGGAGCCATCCACCAGAGTGGCGCGGATGTCGATCAAGGGATAGCCCGCCAGCACACCGGATTCGCAGGCTTCCCGGATCCCTTGCTCAGCCGGCCCAATGTATTCCTTGGGCACGACGCCACCCACAATTTTGGAAACAAACTCAAACCCTGTACCCGGCTCCGCCGGCTCTAGGTCGATCACCACATGGCCGTACTGGCCACGGCCACCGCTCTGGCGAACAAACTTGCCTTCCACGCGGCTGACCGGCTTGCGAATGGTTTCGCGGTAGGCCACCTGTGGGTTACCAACATTGGCTTCTACGTTGAACTCCCGCAGCATCCGATCCACCAAGATCTCTAGGTGCAGCTCGCCCATCCCAGAGATGATGGTTTGATTGGTCTCGGGATCCACAGACACGCGGAAGGTGGGATCCTCCTTGGCCAGGGCCTGCAGGGCCTTGGAGAGCTTATCGATATCGGCTTTGGTTTTGGGTTCTACAGCCACCGAGATCACCGGCTCTGGGATGAACAGAGACTCCAGGATCACCGGCGCATTTTCGTCGCAGAGGGTGTCTCCGGTGGTGGTGTCCTTGAGGCCCACCACAGCTCCCAGATCTCCTGCCCGCAGCTCATCCACGTCCAAGCGTTCATCGGCCTTCAGCACCACCAGCCGCGAGATTCGCTCTTTCTTGTTTTTGGTGGAGTTGAGCACATAAGTACCTTTGGTCAACACCCCCGAGTAGACGCGAATGAAGGTGAGATCCCCGTACTTATCACTCATCAACTTGAAGGCCAGGGCGGAGAAGGGCTCATCGTCGCTGGCACGGCGGGACACTTCTGAGCCATCTGGCAGCACCCCCTTGATGGCCGGAATATCCACAGGCGAGGGCAGGTAATCCACCACCGCATCCAGCAGCATCTGGACTCCCTTGTTCTTGAAGGCAGAGCCACACAGCATGGGCACAATTTGGCCGCTGATCGTGCCTTTGCGCAGACCCGCCATCAAGTCGGCTTCGCTCAGATCTTCTTCGGCAAAGTACTTCTCCATCAGAGCTTCGTCCGTCTCGGCCACTGCTTCCACCAGCTTGGCCCGATACTCTGCCACGAGATCTTTCATCTCCTCAGGGATGGGGGCCGGACGAATGTCTTTGCCGATCTCATCCATATAAATGCGGGCTTGCATCCGCACCAAGTCAACAATGCCGCAAAACCCGTCTTCGGCACCGATGGGCAGTTGGATGGGCACAGCATTGGCCTTGAGGCGCTCCCGGATCTGGTTGTAAACCTTGAGGAAATTGGCCCCCATGCGATCCATTTTGTTGACGAAGGCAATGCGGGGCACATTGTAACGATTGGCTTGCCGCCAGACGGTCTCAGACTGAGGCTGCACGCCGCCCACCGAGTCAAAGACGGCGATCACCCCATCCAGCACCCGCATGGAGCGCTCAACTTCAATGGTGAAATCGACGTGCCCAGGAGTATCGATGATGTTGATGGTGTACTCCGGTGCGCCGGAGAGGGGCTGGGAAGGATTTGCGGGATCCCGCTTGGTCCAACGGGTGGTGATGGCCGCAGCGGTGATGGTGATGCCCCGCTCCCGCTCCTGGGCCATCCAATCGGTGACCGCAGTTCCGTCGTGAACTTCGCCAATTTTGTGCACCAGACCGGAGTAGAAGAGAATCCGCTCTGTGGTCGTGGTCTTGCCAGCATCGATGTGAGCCGCGATGCCGATGTTTCGGACTCGTTCTAGGGGAACTGTGCGTGCCACGTCAACCTCCCAATCCTCGTCGCCCTGCGACTTGGGCAAACTAAAAAATCCTTTACAATTCTAATCTTTTTTGCCGATTTTTCTCCACCTCGCTGGAACTCTGGGTGGGCAGAACAGGGATCCCAAAAGTCTCCACTGCTCCGCCAGGCTAATTCAGTAGCGGTAGTGGGCAAAGGCTTTGTTGGCCTCGGCCATGCGATGCACCTCTTCTCGCCGCCGAATGGCGCTGCCGGTTTCGTTGGCTGCATCGATCAGCTCATTGGCCAACTTGGCGGCCATGGTGCGACCTGGACGAGTGCGCGAAAAGGTCACCAACCAGCGCAGCGCTAGGGAAGTGCCCCGTTCTCCTCTCACCTCCACAGGCACCTGATAAGTGGCTCCGCCCACCCGGCGGGCTTTCACCTCCACCAGTGGGGTGGCGTTGCGAACAGCATTTTCCAGCAAGGGCAGTGGGTCTTGGCCAGTGCGCTCCCGCACAATGTCCAGAGCTTCATAGAGGATCCTGGCAGCCAGGGATGCCTTACCCCTCATCATCAACTTGCGGATCAGCATGGTAACCAGACGGCTCCCATACTTGGGATCCGGGGGCACATCACGACGAGGGGCACGGTTGCGGCGAGACATAGGAGCTGGGTTGCTTGTTCAGATGGGGATGGCAGAAAGAAAGATGACGAGTGGGATATGGAGGGTTGAGGGTGAGGGCAAAGCTATTTTTTCTTGCCAGCGGCGGCTGGAGCTTGGCCCGGCTTGGGCCGTTTCGCCCCGTATTTGGAGCGGCCTTGTTTGCGGTCTTTGACCCCTGCAGCGTCGAGGGTGCCCCGGATAATGTGGTAACGCACGCCGGGCAAATCCTTAACCCGCCCACCGCGAATCATGACCACAGAGTGCTCCTGCAGGTTGTGGCCGATGCCAGGAATGTAGGCAGTGACCTCAAAGCCGGAAGTGAGGCGAACGCGAGCCACTTTTCGCAGCGCTGAGTTGGGCTTTTTGGGCGTTGTCGTGTACACTCGGGTGCAAACCCCCCGCCGCTGTGGACAAGCCTTCAGGGCAGGAGACTTGGTCTTGCGAGCGGCAACGCTGCGCTCCTCACGGATCAGTTGCTGAATGGTGGGCATGGGCTGGCAGAGAAGGTCACGGCTTAAATTTTAAATTATCCGGTTGAATTATCCGGCGATATTGAATCCTAGCAAGGCGGGATCCCAGCGTCAACTTGGGGATGGACTGCTGGGCTGTTAGCCTGGCCGAGTCTGAATTTCGGCCTCGTTCCCCCCTTGCCTCAGCTTTTTAGGAGACTCTGCACACCAGAAAGGATCCCTAGCAGACGATGGGCTGGTTAGATTGGTGGATTGTGCCTCCATGTCCGCTTTGCCGGCGCCCTGCCAAGGCCGTGTTCTGTCAAGACTGTCAAAGGCGGTTGCAGGCGGAGCGCCTTGCCACTTGGCCAGTCACCACCTCGCCTTTGCCACTTTACGCCTGGGGGATCCACCGGGGGGCGCTGCGCAGGGCCATCTACTGCCTGAAGTACGAAGGACAACGGCGCATTGGCTCGGTTTTGGGAGAATGGCTGGGATCCCGCTGGGTGGAAAGCCGACAGCCGTCTTCAGGCTCCCGTAGGGCCTATGGCTTGGACTATACGGTGGTGCCCATCCCGCTTCATGCGGAGCGCCTGCGGCAACGGGGCTACAACCAAGCCGCCTTGATCAGCCAAGCCTTTTGCCAGCGGACAGGTCTGAGACATTGGCCTGAGGCTCTGGTGCGGGTGCGGGCCACAGCGGCTCAACATGAGCTCAACCCGCTGCAACGACAGCACAACTTGGCCGGGGCCTTTGCCCTGAAACAAGTTCCGGCCACACCGGTGTTGCTGGTGGATGACATCTACACCACCGGCTCTACTGTGCAAGCCGCCCAGCAGGTATTGGCCGCTGCCGGGATCCGTGTAGCCGGGGTAATCGTTGCCGCTCAAACCCCAAAAGCCGCCTCTCCAGACTGGCCCGGCCCTCCAGACCCTATCCCGCCTCCACCAAATTAAAGGCCGTAACAAA
The DNA here is from genome assembly GCF_047462075.1 of Synechococcus sp. R55.2. Taxonomy (NCBI): domain Bacteria; kingdom Bacillati; phylum Cyanobacteriota; class Cyanophyceae; order Synechococcales; family Synechococcaceae; genus Synechococcus; species Synechococcus sp. R55.2. Next base: position 23,656 of record NZ_JANSIH010000113.1, on the reverse strand, counting down.
CATAAAGTCACAAAACTCGCGCACCAAGTTCGGATCCCGCCAGCCCTTGCGGGTTTCCTCCCGCAGCACTCCTATGGCCTGTTCGGCAGTCAAGGCGGGTTTGTAGGGGCGAGGAGAGGTCAGAGCGTCGAAAATGTCGATCACCTGAAAGACGCGGGCCAACAGGGGAATCTCTTCGCCTGCCAGCCCATCCGGGTAGCCGCTGCCATCCCAACGCTCGTGGTGGTGGCGGATGATCGGCAGCACATCCTGCATGGTGCGCAAGCCCCGACAAATGTCTTCGCCGATCAACACATGGGATTTCATGATCTCCCATTCTTCCGGGGTATGCTTGCCCTGCTTGCACAAAATCGCATCCGGGATCCCGACTTTGCCGATGTCGTGCAGGTAGCCGCCCCAGCGCAGGGCCTTGATCTGTTGACGAGACAGCCCCAAGTAACGGCCAAACTGTTCCCCCATGGCCACCAAGCGTTCGCAATGGTCACCCGTGGTGGGATCCCGGCTCTCCACAGCGCGGGCAATGGCAAACAACACCCTGGCAGCGTGATCCAGGTCTTCGTTCAAGCGCTTTTGGTGGATGGATGAGCGTACCCGCGCCAGCAGCTCCACGTGATCGAAGGGCTTGGTCAAAATGTCGTCGGCCCCCACCTGCATCCCCATCAGGCGATTGGAGCGGTCGGTCAGGGCAGTGATCAGCACAACGGGGATCAGGCGGGTCAGCTCATTGGCCTTCAGTTGCCGGCAGACATCGAACCCGCTCATGTTCGGCATCAGCACATCCAACAGCACCAAGTCTGGCCGAAGCCGCTCCACAGCCTCCAAAGCCTCTTCGCCGTTGGTGGCCTCGCTCACGCGGAAGTGGGCCGACCGCAACAGCTCACCGATGTAGAGGCGGCTGCTGGCCTGATCGTCCACCACCAAAACATGATCCGCCTCCGCCAGCTTCGGGTTTAGACGGGGAAAGGGGGTGTGAGTCAGGCGGGAGTTCATGGCGGCCAAAATCTAGTCTTGCATCGAGTACGAGCTTTCCCCCTCAGCCGGATTCGGCGCAACCCCACAGGGGATCCCAGTCCAGACCCCTGGCGGTAGGATGTCAACGAACTCGAATGACATCCCTTCGCCTTCACATCTGGACACACTTTATACTCAGACTTTTAAGTCTGTACTCCGCAACTTTGCTGAACCTACTGCGCTCTTTGTAAGGCTGCCTGATGGGGATCCACATTGAGAAACACGGTGGCATCTCCCTCGACGCGGATGATGCGCAAAGGGGGCAGCGAGCCCGTCGGGTTTTGGATGCGCTCTTGCAGCTTCTCGTAGAACAGCAGATCCGCCAGTTGCGCGTTCTGCGCTGCCGCTTGTCCTTTCAGCTCGATGGCCCGCTGGTTGGCCGCCGCCAGGATTAACAGTCGCTCCGTCTCTTTTTCCTGGATCTGCGCCCGCACTGCCGCCGTTTGTGCTGTAATCGAGGCCACCTGTTTGCGTTCAATCGAGTCTCTTAAGGCTTGTGGGAAATCGGGGTTGCCCAGAAACAGGCCCTCCACCTGCACCAGAGGCAGGGTTTGGCCATCGCGGTTGACAGTGGGCATCTCTTGGCGAATCAAGTCCAGCGCTCGTTGTTCGATGGCAGCCCGCTGGCTTTTCCGGTAAAAGTCTTCCGAATTGAAAGAGGCGGAGATATCCCGGATTTTGGAGCGCACCACCGGCACCACCACCGTGGAAAGATAGTTCTCGCCGATGTTGGCGTGCAGCTCGTCCAAAGTGGCGAGGTTGGGCTTGAGGGCAATGGCTACATCGATGGCAAAGGCTTGCCCATCGGCGGTGTTCACGGTGATGGCGTTGCTGATGGCATTGGCCGAGGCGGGGTCGTTGGTAAACTCCCAAACGCGGGTGAGCACGGTGTAGGTGATCGGCGTCTCGATCCCTGGGATCCGGAAGATGGCCCCTGGCAGTTCCACCCGCCCCTTCTGCAACCCGGAAAAGGTATTGAAAACTACAGTGGCATGTCCGGGCAAAGTGACGTACAGGCAAGCGCGGAGCACTCCCAGGGCCGCCAAGACGGCGATCCCTCCTACGGTTAACCAACCCACTCTGCTTTGGGGTGCTTCTCCTGTTGGATACATGGCGGCTGCTCCCGTTCGAGGGTCGGTGAGAAGAGCTGAAGAAGCTGGGGCTGAGCCAAAAGGATTGATTTCCTAATTGAGTTATCTATTTGGTGATCAAAGTTTCCAGGCGGGATCCCAGTACTGTGGCTTTCACCACCTCTAGGTACTGCGGATTTTGGGTGAGGGCCTGTGCTTTGGCTCTCAATTGACCGGCTTCTGCCTCCGCTTGAGAAATGATGGCGCGGGCATCTTGGCGGGCCTGCTCGATCTCAAATTGCTTTTGCGCCAGTTGATTTTCGGCAATGGTCTTTGCCTCAATGGCCGCTACAAAATCAGGATCGAAATCCACATCCCGCAGCAGAAAATCCAAAACCTCGATGCCGTATTCCTTCAGCAGAAGAGCCACCCGTTCGCGGATTTGGCCCTGGAGCAGCGGACGCTCGGTAGAATACAGAGCCTGGGCAGAAAAGCCGCTGGTCTCATTCAGAATGACCGACCGGACGATGGGGGCGATGCGATCCAGGTAATTTTCCCCCAGTTGCGTATAGACCTTGGGGGCGTCCACAATGCGAAACTGCAGGGTCGCCTCAGCCGCAATCTGCTGCCCATCCTGAGAAAGGGCCACCAGCCGCGGCGCGTAGGCAGTCGGGTCGTTGTCCTTCCAGGTCAGAGCTTGGGTTTTTACATCAAAAATCACCGTGCGAGAGACAAAAGGCGGCACCCAATGCAGACCTGGCTGCAAAGCCATCGGGCTCACCCCCCCTCCCCAGGTGAACACCACCATATTTTCTCCATTGCCCACCAACCGCAGCGGCCTGCCCATTGCCACCAGGATCAACACGGCTCCGGCAAGGGTGGCCTTGGGCAACCAGCGACCAACTCGCCTTTCCCAACCTTCTGCTCGCATCTCCCCATCTCCTGCGCATGCAGCCATTCTCGCGGCTGTGGGGAAATGAGGCTGAGAAATCGCCGCTATCTTTTAAGTTTTCTCCAGGGATCCCGCGAGAGATCCCGCGCTTGCTTACCCACTGTTCTCAACGATGTCGAGTTCTCTACAAAGTTCACAAAAGATCACTTCATACTTTGCAAAGACCCGTGACGGACAAGCGAAAAGGGAAGAAGATTAAAACATAATAAAGATTTGGGTTGCCGTTCATGCTACCTACTGTCGACTACGAGCGGCGAGACATCCAGGTGCCACCCTCGTGCATTCCCGCTGCCGCCCAGGCCTTGATCCGGCAGGGGGTATCCATCTGCTGGCGGGAAGAGAGCCTGTCTGCCCTAATTCGTCTCGGATCCAAAGGCGCCGCCGACCGGGCCGCCATTTTGCTGGTGGAAATGAGCCTCATGGGCCAACCGGAAGAGCTAAAAAACTGGCTGGAGATGTGCTGGCAACTGCCCGCTTGTTTCAGGGAACCGCTGCAGGTGTAGGGGTATAAGAATCCCTGTTGCGGGCGAAGATGGGGTTGGTCTTTGTCTCCATCCGGTTGTGCGCTCTCGGGAACTTTTGCAGTATTATCGTCGCTTGCGTCACCAGACCCTGACGGTTGTGGACGTGGAAACCACGGGATCCTGTGTGCCTGGGCAACGGGTCATCGAAATTTCACTGCTCAAGGCCAGTCTAGAGCAAGGTATTCTCGACCACAGGGCTTGGTTGTTGGATCCCGGCATTCCCATCCCCCCCTCAATTGTGCGATTGACAGGCATTACGCCCGAGATGGTGGCCCAGGGATCTGACCCGGCGGTAATTTGGCCAGAAATTCAAGCCGATCTGGAGTCAGGAACGCTGACGGCCCACAATCTCGCCTTCGACTACGGCTTTTTGCAAATGGAATACGGGCGGCTAGGGATCCCATTTGTCCGACCGAAACCAGATCAGTTCTGCACCCTACAGTTGGCACGGCTGTTATTGCCGGATTTGCCCTCCCGCAGTTTGCCCGCTTTGGTGGAACATTTTCAGTTGCAGTTGGGTGGGCCGCTGGTGGCGGGGGGAAAATACTCCCACCGAGCCGCAGCCGATGCCTTGGCCTGTTGGCTGCTGGCAGAGCGGCTATTGCAGCAGGTGTATTGTGAACCGGAAGAACAAATATTGGCCCGTTTTGGGCGGCAGTGGATCCCAGTTAGCGAAGCAGCACAAATCTTGGGCTGTTCTACTCGCGAAGCCCGTGCACAGATGGAAACTGCGGGGCTAATGGCACGCGCTAGCCGCAGCGGAGCCTATCTGTATCGCCGTGACGAGGTGGAAGCCTTGGCGGAAAGAAGTGTTGCGGCTGAGGCAGCGGATTGAGGGCTAATGGTCTGGCGACGATCCTACGAATGGGGCCCTCCAAACCCACACCTTGGCCACACAATTTGGTATAATCCTATACTAACTATGAACCCGAACTTTGGGCTACATCTGCCAAGGAAGAGTTTAGCTGACGAAGCCAGGAGCCAGAGTTGAGGTCAGATCAGGCAAGCTCTCCAGGATTCCGTATTCCATCATGAGTTCCGCTGCTTTCTTCCAAACAGTGGGATCGATTTCGCCCAACCGGCCCCCTGCAGTGACATAGGGATCGAGAAGCTCAAGAGTACGGGTTTGATAGGCAACATCCTTGTAGGGGGATCCCTCAGGGACAAACCTTTCTACGATCATGGCTGCCGTCTTGGGTTTATCGGCTAGAGCCCGTTTCCAACCCTCGAAAGTTGCTGCCATAGCGGCACGAACAAGCTCAGGTTTATCGGCCAGCGTCGCCTCCGAGGCTACGATGGTCTGTGCTGTCGAGAGGAGGCCGTGATCCGAAAGTTTGAGAACCTTTGGTTCAACGCCGAACTGCTTCGCAACCCCAATGGGCTCGTCGATCACGTAGCACTGTACAGCGGCAAACTCACCCGATAGAACACGTTCGTACTTGTTGCTGTAGGGGATCTCCACCACCTCGATATCTTCGATGCCGTTCACCCCCTTGACCAGCGCCATGATCTTCAGCCCATCCAGATGTACACCAACTCGCTTGCCTCGCAGATCGGCCAGGCTAGAAAGTGACTGGTTCGGGGTGGTCATCAGGCCATAGGGTGAGGCCTTAAACATTGTCGCAATCGCCTTGACAGAGGCACCATCAGCCTGAGCCGCAAGAATGAGATTCTGTTCGGCACAGGCAAAGTCAGCCTTGCCCATAGCTACCTCGGCAACCACATTAACCCCATCCGACCAGGGCCGAGGCTCAAGTGCGATACCCTTCTCTGCGTACAAACCGGCATCGATCCCCACAAACACGCCCGCGAACTGGGCGTTAAACTTCCAATCAAACTGAAAGGACATGGAGGTTGCCGCCTCTACGCGACGAACCTGCTGCACCGGCAGAGCAAGCGCGGCAGAACAAGCTGCTCCGTATTTCAAGAGATCGCGACGTTTCATCATTCTGGGCTTCTGGATGGATTGAGAAAAGAACAATTGATTGTTGCTTTCTGCAACCCATCGAGTCTGTATTTCAGGCTACAGCACGGCTCAGTCCAATTGCGCCTTCAGGGTTTGCACCCCCCGTCGCGACCAGCTCACCGCTCCAGCTCGATCGGCTACGTAGAGGGGCCGTTGTTTTTGCCGAAACCAGGCAGTCACTGCTTCGCTGACAGGGCCAGAGCTGATGCCCGCCTGCACTTGAAAGCGCTCCAACAGATCCAGGATCAGGGATCCTCCGTCCCACCACAGCCAGTCGATCTGGGCCGGCATCAGCGGGGATCCGGTTAGCTCGGCTTGCACATGGGTGCCGGCAGAGCCCAGCAGCAGCCAATGGGATCCCTCTGTTTCTAAAGTCAACACCAGGGGGTTGGTGTGGATGGCCTGTAGGCTCAACCGCTGCGACACCGGGATCCGGTCGGCAGGCTGCAACACTCGATAGGGGATCCCGGCAGCTTGCACAGCACTGAGGGAGCGCAGGTAACTTTCGGAAGCCGCATTAGCCCCTCCCCCATCCCAGAATTGCCCAATCGCGTTGGCGGGACGTACTCCTTTGGAGAAAGCCGACAGCAGGATCTCCCAGCCGCCATTGGCAGAGCCGGCGGAGGTCATGGCCACCGCTCCATCCAGACGGCGCAGGCCCCGCTGCCGCAAAAAGGGCAACACCGTGCGTTCTGCCAAACGGGGATCCCCGCTGTTGAGCAAGAGGTGGCGCCCTTCCGCTTGAATGGCCAGGATGGGAATTCGTCCACTGGCCAAGGCGGTGATCTGAACGGCTGGCCCCGGCCACAACCCCGGCCCCAACAGGATCCCGACCAGGATCAAGGCAGTGCCCTGCCAGCGGAAAGCCCGTTGCCACCGCGGCCAAAAGGTTAGGGCCACCAGCGCGCCGTAGAGGAGCAAGCACTGGAGCAGAGAAACTCCGCCGGTGTAGTAGGAGCTGAAGGGCCAACCGGCTATCCAGCTCACCCAGTTGATCAAAGGCGTGAGAAGCAGCCCTAGGGGCCTTGCCAGCAGGGATCCCAGCCCTGGAGAGAGTAAAGCCACAAAGGCCACCCCGAACCCCGCCACCAGCAGCGGCACCAGCAGAATCAGCAGCAGCGGGTTGGCCAGCAGTGAATAGGTGGGGATGCGGCCAAAGATGGCCACCTGCAGCGGCAAAGTCCAGATCTGGGCGGCCAGAGGAACGGCCAAGGCGGTGGCCACAGCCGGAGGCAAAAAGTCCAGCCGGGAAACAATTGGGGCTGTTCCGACCAGCAGGCCCAGGGTGGCGGCAAAGCTGAGCTGAAACTCCAGGTCTGTAATCCACAGCGGCTCGTAGATTAAGAGCAAAACTGCCGCCACCAGTAGCGTCCCCAGGGGATTGAGCTTCACCTTTCCTTCCAGGCGCGGCTCCGTCAGCACCACCATGGCTGCTGCCCCCATCAGTGCCGCTCGCAACACCGAAGGGCTGAACCCCGTCAGGGCAATGTAAAGCCCCAGCACTGCCAGAATGATCCCCTGCTGCAGGCGCACCGCCAACCGCCGTGTTAGGACAAACACCACCCCCACCAACAGCGACACATGGAACCCAGAGGCGGCCAGCGCATGGGCCATGCCGATTTCCCGGAAGGCATCCTGCAAGTCGAAATCCAATTGGGCGGCCCGGGATCCCAGCACCAAGGAAGCCAACAGATTCCCCTGCCGCTCCCCCAATCCAGCAACGAACGCCTCTCGCACCCGCCGCCGCAACACCCAGCCCCCCCAACCTCTTCCCCCCGGCTGCAGGATCACCTCACGGGCGCTGAAGCCGGCAAAAGCTCCCTGGCGCTGCAGGTAGGCTTGAAAATCAAAGCTGCCTGGGTTCAAGGCCGGACTGGGAAGGTACAGGGATCCCGTCAGGCGCACCCGTTGGTTGGGGTGGAGATCCTTGTCCTGGAGGGCCTCAGGGCCGGTGGTGACGTAGAGCTTGCCGCTGACCTGGCGGGCCGTGGAGTCGGCGTTGAGCACCTGCTCTGCTCTCAGCCAAAATTGCAGCCGTCCGCTGCGGGTGGGACGGGGTTCCGAGAGGACGGTGCCCACCAAGTTCATCTGCTGCTGGGGGGCCAACAGGCTGATATCCGTCGGCCCGGGAAAAGGCTGCCGCCAACCCAGGTAATTCCAAGCCAGACACCCCACCAGACCCATCGCCAGCCAAGTGCGGGCCAGACGCGGTTGCCGCCGGCACAGCAGGGATCCCGCCAGCCCCAATCCCAGCAGGATCCCCCAGCCCCACCCGGCAGCCTGGGGCCAAGCCCGCACCAGCAGGCCCAAGATCCAGCCCAACCCCAGCAGATAGGTTCTTTCCATGTGCCGCAGACCCGTCTGCCCCCCACTGTACCGATGTGGTCAAGCGGGATCCATTGCGTTGTCTTAACCTTGCTCGCCTGCCGAAAGAATTGTATTAAAGGATACTCTTTCTCGACCTTGGCAAAGGGAGTGTAGATTAGGGCTGGTCGCGCCAGCGGGATGTAGTCCTTGGCAGTTTCCTGCGCCGGCATCCTGAAAACGACCCTAAAACGACCCTAAGTTATCTGTCCCCTTCCCCGCTGTTTCCCCTAGACCCTATGCGCATCCGATCCATCCGCGTTCTCAGTGGCCCCAACTACTGGAGCATCCGTCGTCATAAGCTGATTCAAATGCGGCTTGATCTGGAAGACTTGCAGGAGCGACCCACCAACACCATCCCGGGTTTCAAAGAAAGGTTGGAGGCCCTGTTGCCGGGACTGTGGGAACACCAGTGCTCCCGCGGCTGCTATGGGGGATTCTTGCAACGGGTGGAAGAGGGCACCCTCATGGGCCATGTGGTGGAGCATGTGGCCTTGGAACTGCAGACCCTGGCCGGCATGAAAGTGGATTTTGGCCGCACCCGCGAAACCTCCACCCCCGGCACCTACAACGTCGTGTTCGAGTATCAAGAGGCAGAGGCCGGGCGCTTTGCGGCCAAAGCTGCAGTCTACCTCTGTCAGGCTTTGGTGGATGGAGAAGACTACCGCCGCGACCTAGAACTGGACATTCAAGAGTTGCGAGAGATCCGAGAGAACGTCCGCTTCGGCCCCAGCACCCAAGCTTTGCTGGACGAGGCCGCCCTGCGCGGGATCCCCTATCTGCGCCTCAACAAGGGATCCCTGGTGCAACTGGGGTACGGCGTCTACCAAAAGCGCATCGAAGCCACCACCACTGAAAAAACCAGCATCATTGCTACCGACCTGGCCGCCGACAAGCGGGCCACCAAAGAGCTGCTGCAGGACATGGGGATCCCGGTGCCCAAGGGCTATACGGTGCGTCGCCGCAGCGAGTTGGCAGCCACCATCGAGGATGTCGGGGGCTTTCCGGTGGTGATCAAGCCCCTCAACGCCAACCACGGCAAGGGCATCACCGTCAACATCACCAGCCTGGAAGCCGCCGAGATCGCCTACGATGCCGCCAGCCAATACTCCGATGTGGTGTTGGTGGAAAAGCACCTGGTGGGGGATGACTACCGACTGCTGGTGATCAACAACAAGCTGGTGGCTGTGGCCAAACGGATCCCAGCCTATGTGGTGGGAGATGGCCGCTCCACCATTCAAGAGCTGATCGACGAAGTCAACAGGGATCCGCGACGGGGGTTTGGCCATGAAAACGTGCTGACCCAAATCAGCGTTGACGACATGACCCTGCGCATCCTCGAAAGCAAAGGCTACACCCTGGATACCGTGCTGCCCGAAGGAGAACATTGCACCCTCAAGTCCACGGCCAACCTGAGCACCGGCGGCATTGCCGTCGATTGCACCGATATCATCCATCCCTACAACGCCTTCATTGCCGAACGGGCAGCTCAGATCATCGGCCTGGATGTGGCGGGTATTGACCTCATCTGCCCGGACATTGCCCAGCCCGTCAACGAAACCGGGGGCGGCATTGTCGAGGTGAACGCTTCTCCGGGTTTGCGCATGCACCTGGCCCCCAGCGAAGGGATCCCGCGCAATGTGGCTGAGCCCATCATCGACATGCTCTTTCCCCCCGGCAGCCACACCCGCATCCCTATCCTGGCCGTCACCGGCACCAACGGCAAAACCACCACCACCCGCCTGATCGCCCACATCCTCAAAGGCATCGGCAAGCGGGTCGGCTTCACCACCACCGACGGCGTTTACATCCAAAACCATCAAATTGCCAAGGGAGACATGACCGGCCCCCACAGCGCCCGCCTGGTGCTCAGGGATCCCACCGTAGAAGTGGCGGTGCTGGAAACGGCGCGAGGCGGCATTTTGCGAGAGGGGCTGGGGTTTCCGGAATGCGATATTGGCGTGGTGCTCAACGTAACCTCAGATCACCTGGGGTTGGGGGATATCGAAACCCTAGAAGACATGGCCCGCGTCAAATCCGTCTTGGTGGAAGCGGTACACGAGCGGGGCTACGCTGTCTTGAATGCCGATGATGGTCTGGTGGCCGCCATGGCCGCCAATGTCAAGGCGACAGTGGCCTATTTCAGCATGAACCCGGAAAATCCCCTCATTCAAAAGCACATTGCTTCCGGGGGCATAGCAGCTGTCTATGAAGAGGGCCACATCTCAATTTTGAAACGGGGCTGGAAACTGCGCATAGAAGATGTAACCAAAATTCCCCTCACCCTCTCTGGCAAGGCCAGCTTCATGATCCAAAATGTGCTGGCCGCTACTTTGGCAGCCTTCCTGCACGGGGTTTCCATCGACGACATCCGCATGGCGCTGGGCACCTTCACCAGTTCTGTAGCCCAGACCCCCGGTCGCCTCAACTTGTTTGATGTAGGGGGCTACCAGGTGTTGGTGGACTATGCCCACAACCCAGCAGGTTACGAAGCCATTCAAAGTACCCTGGAGCGCTGGGATTGCCAACGAAAAATTGGGGTTATCGGCGGGCCTGGGGATCGGCGCAACAGCGACCTACGAGAGCTGGGAGTCTTGGCAGCGCGCATGTTCGACCGAGCCATTGTCAAAGAAGATGATGACCGGCGAGGACGGGAACCAGGCGAGGTGGCCGCCCTAATCCGGCAGGGTTGGGAACAGGAAAAGGCAGGGGATCGTCTGCAGGAAATCTTGGATGAGGCAACTGCCATCGAAACCGCTTTGGAAAAGGCCGAACCCGGAGACCTGGTGGTGATCTTTCCGGCGGATGTACAGCGCACCATCCAGATCATCACCCGCTTTCAAGACAAGCTCAATCCCAAACCCAGTTACCGTGGCTCCTCCTACAGCATCGGCCCAGATTTGATCTCCCCCAGCCCTGACGTCAAACTGTCTTAGGCTGGCTGCCGACAACTCCAGAGTGCTCTATGGCCTCCATTCCTGGACAGACATCGAGAATTGAGTGGGCGGAGGTGACCCATAAGTCCTCGGCGGCGATATCCTAAGTTTAGGCTGGCGGGGGCGGGTGACTTGTCTTTTGGGAAGCAGCAGGTGTTCGGCTCAGGGGATCCTCGGCTTTTCAGAAGCCTTAACCGTTCTAAAAAAGTCTGAGGGATGGCAGACAGAACTTTGGGGATCCCAAAAGGTCTAAAGACTCCGTCCCGCCGACGCGATGGGAATGTCGTTAGGGTAGTTGTGAATTTGGCAAGGAAAACAGCTCATGGACAGCGCTCTGCTTCAAGCGGCTCGCCAGATTTATCAATTTCATCTGCAGTATCGACCGGAAGTGCTGGAGCAACCTCCGCGGGGGGTAGTTATTCACCGCCGTACCCTGCGAGGGGATCTGATCTTTTCCGAGTTCCCCATCCTGCTGCCCCAGGAAACTTTTATTCCGCTGCAGCAATTGGAGCCGCTGCGGTGAGGCACAAGGAGCTACGCTGACAGAGCAGATCCCCCCTTCCTCTTCTGCCTTTGGGAACTCCGTCCCGCCGACGCGATGGGAATCGCTGCCACGCTCAAGGCTCTCCCCTACTGCGCAACGCTCGCGTGATGTGGCTAAGCAACGCTGATGTGAACAGCACCTGGGAGCTGCACCTACTGGGCTGGGTGCTGGTACTGGTACTGGGGGCCTGTGTGGGCAGCTTCTTGAACGTGGTGGTCTATCGCCTGCCGCAGGGCCTTTCTCTGCTCTATCCCGGATCCCATTGTCCAAGCTGCAAGACGCCGCTGGGCCCGACGGAGAACATTCCCATCCTAGGCTGGTTGTTGCTGCGCGGTCGCTGCCGCCATTGTGGAGCGCAGATTAGCTGGCGCTACCCTGCCGTTGAGGCGTTGACAATGGGCCTGTTTGCCCTCAGCATCGGCGCTTTGGGGTTTTCTGCCCAAGGGATCCTCACCTGCGTCTTGTTGAGCTGGCTGTTGGCCCTGGCGCTCATCGATCTGGATACCTTTTTGCTGCCGGAGGAGCTGACCCGTTCAGGCCTGGTGGTGGGGCTTTTGGCCCGCCTGGCTCTGCCGTGGCTACAGGGATCCGGATCCCTGGCTGCTACGGGTCTGTCACTGGTGGCAGGGATTGCAGGAGCTGTGCTGGGCCTCTGGCTGTTGGAGGGGATTGGCCTTTTGGCCCAGTGGGTCTTGCGGCGGGAGGCCATGGGTGGGGGAGATGGCAAGCTGTTGGCTGTGATCGGCATGTGGTTGGGGTGGCAGGGGGTGACAGTCACCCTGCTGCTGGGCTGCGGGTTTGGCCTGGTGGGCAGCCTGCTGGCTATAGGCTTGGGGCAAGCCCGCCTGGGAAAACCCATCCCCTTTGGCCCCTACCTGGCCTTGGGTGGAGGGGTAGCGGCTCTGGCCGGATCCCAACTGGTGGAGGGCTACCTACGCTGGGCCGGATTGGTGGGGTAGAGGGAACGTCCATTCAACATTGGATACTTCATGTTTCGGGATCTATGACTTCAAACTGATCGGGAAAAAGAATGAGATTAAAATATCGAAAACCTCCTACCAAGCTCAAATCCGGAACCGCTAAATCAACCGCATAGCCTTCAGTGGGATCTGAGTAACATTCCACAATGGATCCCTGAGTTCCAGCAGGAATAGTGGTCTCGCTGAAATACTCCTTGACATCTGCCACAGTTTTGACTCTACTGTATGGCTTGATTCTAGAAGTGGTTTTACTCATCATTGTGTACCTCTAGCCAATTGGTGACCAAACGAGGGATTAAACTTTCCTTATCAACCTGCCACACGGTCACTAAAGTGCCTTTTTTCTGATTGAGGCCCAAAATTTCAATCTTGACTCGATAGCGGCTTCCATAGGGTGTTGGAAACGGATCCCCGGCTAAGGCGCAAGGCAGAGCAGCAGTAACCTGTTGCAGAATGTGAGCAAATCCCACCCTTCTTCCCTCTGGTGTACTGACATCATAGCCAAGCTCTGCAAAGGCAATCCACTTGCCTTGATTTCCAGGATTAGCTGGATTCATAGAGTAATCAACGAACTTGGCAGGATCCACTGCTGCTTCAGAAGCCCTGGGCAAGGATCCGGCCATGGTTGCAGCTTTTGCCGACTTCACGTAAGGTCTAAGGACTCCGTCCCGCTGGCGCGAACAGTAGCCCAGACGTCTCACGCTAACCTGAAACAACCATATTAATTACTCCACCCCTTCGATTCTGTCCTCGATCTCCTGATACAGCTCCTGCAGGCGCTCGATATTGGCCTGGGAAGTCTGCCAGTAGCCGCGCCCATGCACCTCTAGCAGGGATCCGACAATGCGCCGGAAGGAGTGGGGGTTGAGGTTCATCAAGCGCTGCCGCATCGCCTCGTCCTTGATGAAAGTCTCGTTGGTTTCTTCGTAGATCCAGTTGTCCACCGCACCTGCCGTGGCCGACCAGCCCGAAGTGTTGACCAACCGCTTGGCGATCTCCCGTACCCCTTCGTAGCCGTGCTTGAGCATCCCCTCATACCACTTGGGATTGAGGAGCTTGGTGCGGGCGTCCAGACGGATGGTTTCGCTCAGGGTGCGGATCTGGGCGTTGGGCGTGGTGGTATCCGCCATGTAGGCAGAGGGGGCTTTGCCATCCGGGCGCAGGCTCTGCACCAGCTTGGTGGGATCCGAGTCAAAGTAGTGGCTGACATCCGTCAAGCTGATCTCCGAGGAGTCCAGGTTCTGGAAGGTCACATCCACCGTTTTCAGGCTGGCCTCGAAGAGCTGTCGCATCTGCTGGTTGGGCAGGTTGGAGCCGAAGGCAAAGGACTTGCGGGATAGGTACATCTCCCGCAGCTCGCTTTCATCTTCCCAAGAGCTGTTTTCCACCGCCAGGTTGATGTTGGCCGAGTAGGAGCCAGACGCATTGGAAAAGACCCGCGTCGCCGCCTGTTCCAGGGTCAGCCCCAGCTCTTCTGCCTGCTGCAAGGCGTGCTTGCGCACAAAGTTCAGCTCCGGTGGCTCCACCGCTGCGGCCGCCAGCTTCACCGCCCGGTCGATCAGGTCCATCTGGTTAACAAACAGATCCCGGAATACCCCAGAGCAGTTCACCACCACATCGATTCGGGGACGGCCCAGCTCCTCCAAGGGGATCAGCTCCACCTTGTTCACCCGCCCCAGGGCATCGGGTTTGGGTCGCACCCCCAGCAAACACAGCACCTGCGCCAGGGATTCCCCGTAGGTCTTGATGTTGTCGGTGCCCCAGAGCACCACCGAGATGGTTTCCGGGTACCGGCCACCGTTACTGCTCATCTCGCGAGCCAGCAGCCGTTCCACCACCATCTCCGCCGACTGGATGGCGGCTGCCGTGGGGATGGACTGGGGATCCAAAGCGTGGATGTTGCGCCCTGTCGGCAACACATTGGGGTTGCGGATGGGATCCCCTCCTGGCCCCGGCAAAATGTACTCCCCTTCCAAGGCCCGCAGCAGGGATCCCAGCTCTTGGTCGGCGGTAATTTGCTTGAGGCACTCTTCCAGGAACTCAAACAAAGGCTTCAAAAGATCCGGATCCACCTGGGGGTAGCCCGCTTCTTTTAGGACTGCCAACCAGGGGGCTTGCCGGCCCATGTTGAAAAAGTTGAGCTTGGCCACCCGCGCGACCCGGCCCTGGGCGTCGGTCTGCTCCTGCACCAGCGCCGCCACCGCCTTCTGGCAGGCCTTGTTGATGCGATCCAGCAGCTCCGTATCCGCCAGGTGCCCCCGATCTCGGTTGCGGTAGATCTCGTCGATGTCCCGGCCCAGGCTTTGGGCAAGAATGCGCGGCAGACCCAGGATCCCTTCTTCCGGGCGGTCGATGCTGGCAATGCTCACCAAGGTGGCAATCGCCTCCTCTGCTGTGGGGGGCGCTCCAATGACGTGCAGACCACAGGGCAACAGCCGCGACTCGATCTCCATGAGCTTGGCGTAGATCTTGCCCACCACCGTGTCCCGCTCCTCCAGGCTCAACTGGGCAGCATCCCCCGCAGGAAGATCCACATCCTTATCCAGGTTCACCAGCCGCGCCTTGTCGCAGATGGTGTTAACAATCTGAATGCCGCGCCCCCCTTCCCGCAGGCTTTGGTAAGAGCCGATCAGCTCCCGCAGCTCTTGCAGCCCCTTGTAGAGGCCGGCGTTTTCTGCCGGCGGCGTCAGGTAGCTGATGGTGCAGGCGTAGCCCCGCCGCTTGGCAATAGTGGCCTCACTGGGGTTGTTGGCGGCGTAGTAGTACAGGTTGGGCAGGGATCCAATTAGATTATCCGGATAGCACTCGCCCGACATGCCGATCTGCTTGCCCGGCATGAACTCCAGGGATCCATGGGTGCCAAAGTGCAACACCGCATCCGCCCCCCACACTTTCTCCAGGTAGGTGTAGTAGGCGGCAAAGCCGTGGTGAGGGCTGGCTGACCTGGAAAAAAGCAGCCGCATGGGATCCCCTTCATAGCCGAAGGTGGGCTGCACCCCGATGAACACATTGCCGAAGTGCTTGCCGTAGATCAACAGATTTTGCCCATCGGTATTCAGGTGCCCCGGCGCTGGCCCCCAGTATTGCTCGATGGCTTTCACGTAGGGTGTCAGCGCCTCGTACTCCCGCACCGACAGTTTGGCGGCCACATTCAGCTCCGGGCTGGCGTACTGGGCCTGGGGATCGTGCAGGATGGACTCCATCAGCTCCTGCGGGGTTTTGGGCAGCTCGGGGCCGAGGTCATAGCCGTTGTGGGCCAGGGCCTGCATCACCCGGTGAATAGAGGCAAATACATCCAAGTAGGCTGCTGTCCCCACATTGCCTTTGTCCGGTGGGAAGCTGAAGACGGTGATGGCGATCTTCTTCTCCAGCTTGGGCTTGCGCCGCAAATTGGCCCATTTAATGGCCCGCGCCGCGATCAGCTCGATCCGATCCTGCATGGCATGGGCTTTGCCGGTGGCCGCGTCCCGCCCTGAGAGGATGATGGGATCAATGGCCCCGTCCAGCTCGGGAATGGCAATCTGCAGAGCCACCTGCACCGGGTGTAGGCCCAGATCGCTGCTGGCCCATTCTTCCGTCGATTGAAACACCAAGGGCAGCGCCACCATGTAGGGGCGATTCAGCCGTTGCAGCGCTTCCACTGCTTTGGGGTGATCCTGCCGCGCCGGCCCCCCCACCAGGGCAAACCCGGTTAGCGACACGACCACATCCACAATGGGCGCTGTCTTCTGCGCGTTCCAGAAAAACTCGTTCACTGGCTTGGAGAAATCTAGACCCCCGGCAAACACCGGCACCACCCGCGCCCCGCGCGACTCCAGCTCTTGCACCATGGCCACGTAGTGGGCATCATCCCCCGTCACCAGGTGGGTGCGCTGCAACACCAACCCCACGCAGGGAGCCAAGGGATCCTTCACGTCCTGCGGCAGATCCTCGCGGGCGTTGTACCAATCCAAATACTCCGCCAGACTGGCAAACATCTGGGGTGCCAGGGGGTGCCAAATGCCCATCTCCAAATAGGTGACCGGCTCGGCAAACTGCACCTGATCCCGCATCCCCGGCAGGTAGCGATCCGCCAACATCAGCAAAAAGTTCTCCAGGTTCTCGCGGGATCCCCCCAGCCAATACTGAAAGCTGAGCATGAAGTTGCGGGCATCCTGCGCCTTGTCGAAGGGCAGATACTTCAGCACCTTGGGCAGGGTCTGCAGCAGCTTCAGCATCCCCTCCTGGAAGTTGGATCCCTGCTGGCGCTTGCGCATGAACTGGGCAATGGCGCTCTTGGACTGTCCCAGCTGCGCCATAGAAAAGGATCCCATCTTGTTCAGGCGCATCACCTCCGGCATGGAGGGAAACACCACCACCGCATCCAGCCGTTCCCGCAGGGGCTCTACCGCCTGCACCACCTTCTGGGCAATGTCCTCGATGAAGATCAAGGATCCAATAAAGACATTGGCCGTTTCCAGATCCCGCCGAAAAGCCTCATAGCCCGCGGGATCCCGCAGCTCCTCCACCAGATAGCCGGACAGCTCCACCGCCAGCTTGGAGTTGTGGGCGTTGATGTGCTGCACTGCTGCGGTCAGGGCACTCTGATATTGCGGCTCCAACACCACATACACCACCTTCATCAAGCGGCGATCCCCTACCTCGGCAGGGGTAACGTGGCGGGTGATGGGCTTAACCAGAGTAAACATGCGGTCGCTCTCCGTCGTGCAATGCAAAAATTGGGTAAACCGGGGAAAGGATTCCGTCCTGCTAACGCGAAAGGACTCCGTCCCGCTGACGCGAAAGGACTCCGTCCCGCTGACGCGAAAGGACTCCGTCCCGCTGACGCGATCGGCCAGAACAGCGGCAAAGGCCGGCAGCATCAATAAAAAAGGCCAGTAGTTGAACATCCCCGGCAGGCTCAGTCGCCAATCCTCCCCCCAAAGGGCCACTCCCACCGCAGCCAGGCTCAGGAGAGCCGCCAGTCCAAATAGAGGATCCCGCAGGATCCGGCCACCGCAGCGGGTATAACCCTGGATCGTCCCCACCAAAGCCAAGAGTAAGCTGGGGGCCAGATTCACCGGGATCAGCGCCGCTGCTGCCAGCAGCCAGCCCCTCGGCTGAGAGGGCAAGGGATCCGGCGACAACTCGGGAGACAAAACCGGTGCCGAAGAAGACATCACTCATCCTCGATGGGGATCCCTGGCCTTACCCGCCCCTGGCCGAAGTAACGCCCAAATTGCAGCTCGTACACCTCATCTTCATCCTGGGTTTCTACCCACAGCTCCGAGCGGGCATAGCCCACGCACAGCAGCCCATACCCCTGCTCCTTCAACTCCCGCGAGATGCCCATTGCCTCCGGCTGATACAGGGATCCCCGCCGTACCCGCACCGCACAGGTGGTACAGGCGCCGTTGCGACAGGCAAAGGGCAGTTGGATCCCTTGGGCCTCGGCGCTGGCCAAAATGTATTGATCCGCCGGCACCTGGATCAGATAGTGGGTGTCCCGTTGGCGGTCATGGATGTGAACCGGGTAAGAAGGGACAGAAGAGAAAGGACGCATCGAGAAGTGGCCTTTTTGCAGAGATCTTTATTCATGATTCCACAGGATTCTAGCCACTGCCCTGGCAAGCCCGAATTGGCTGGGGATCCCCAGGAGCTGAAGCCGATCTGTTGGTGGTTCTAAAGATAAACAAACAGACTTCGAGTTGGTTGTTGAGATAAGCTACAGGTAGGCCTCCCAAGGAGAGCATCTCATGCTGGAAACCCCCAATGCCAATCTGGCCTCACCGGAAAAACCTTCGCCTTCCCTCTCTGCCGAAACCCTCAACAAGCTGATCGAGAGCAATGCTGAAAGTCGGCCTTGGGGGAGCTTTACAGTGCTGGAAGAGGGCCCTGGCTACAAAATCAAGCGGATCGTGGTTTTGCCCAAGCATCGCCTTAGCCTGCAGTTGCACTACCATCGAAGCGAACACTGGATCGTCGTTGCCGGCACCGCCAAGGTCACCTGCGGAGACGAAGAAAAGCTCATTACGGCCAACCAATCCACCTATGTGCCCCCTTGCACCAAGCATCGTCTGGAAAACCCCGGCGTCATCCCTCTGGTGATTATTGAGGTGCAAAATGGCCAGTACCTGGGCGAAGATGATATCGTCCGCTTCAGCGACGACTACGCCCGCGTCAACGGTGGGCAAAAGTAGCCAATCTCAAATGGCCTAGGCAAGCTTTTGGCTACTGAGGATCGGGATCCTCTAGAACAGCAGCATTGCCAGCAGGGCAACCACCAACAACAGCACAGCCCAGACAGCTTGCCAGAAGGGATGGTAGCTGGTGATGAGCTGGCCATGGCGGCTTTGAAAGCGGGCCAGATCCAGGTAAGGGGCCACCCCCCGTCGGAACCACCCCACTGCGGATCCCTCTTGGCCGATTACCCCCCCTGCCTGGCGCGCTCCAAACAGGAAGTTGCCCAGCGGCCCAAAGCGGGAAGCATAGCGCAGGAAGATCATCCCTGTCTCATCCTGGAACTTGAGATCGGAGCCGAAGCGATAGCCCGGATCCCCTCGCCCAATCACCCGCCCTTCCAACTGCATTGGCAGCCCACGCAGAGGGCTGGCGTAGGGATTGCTCATCGCCTTCAGCACGGTCAACGCCGGCGGGTTTTCCAGACTGGGGTACATCACCGTCATCTTCAGCAGCAGGCCCAAGCCCACCCCCATCAGGGTCAGCCCGGCAAACATTTCATAGAAGCCCACCTGCAAGGCCGGGATCCCGAGCAGTGCCCCCGCGATTGCCCCCAGCCACTCGGCGTTCAACAGCAGTATATCCAGCAGAAAGTTCCCGTAGAGCTGTTGCCGGTTGAGCTGCTTGCCCTGGGCAACCACGCTGGCCATATCGAACTCCACCGGCAGATCCAGTTGCTCCGCATAGGTGCTCAGCGCCCGTACCCGTTTGCCCGTGAGGGGATGGGTGGAGTTCAGCTCCATCCACCAGGCCCAAGGGTTAAACAGATCCCACAAAAATACCCTGCCCACCTGGCCGGGATCCGAGGCAACCCGGTAGGCCGTCCCCGCCGTAACAGCCGCCTTGGCATCGTAGATCCCCAAAGCCCGCGTTCCTTCCAGCAGGCGAGCACTGCGCTGTCGGGTTTCCTCATCCCGCTCCCGCTCTCCCTCTTGCACAATGCCGTAGGCAATTTTCACCAAAGCCCGCGAGAGCCCATTGGGGTTGCCGGTGGTTTCGGCAGCAAAGTGGTCGGCAAAGTACTCCCGCACCCGCGACAGATACAGCAACAAGTAGGAGCCGGCCACATAGAAAAAGTAGGCGACCAAGGCCAGGGAGCGGAGGCTGCCCCTTTTGCCGTTGTCGCGCGCATCCCGCATGTAGACGTAAAGAAGGTAGAGAATCTGCACCAGCGTGGAAGCCAGGGTCATGACGGCGAAATCCCAGTGGATCACATGCCCCAGCTCGTGGGCATAGACCGTAGCCACCTCTTCATCTTCCAAGTAGGTGAACAACCCTTCGCTGACGACGATGCGGGCCGTATCCGGCAGGCTGCCGTAGGTAAAAGCAGTGGGGTTTTGGTCGCGGATCAGCCCCAGCTTCGGCTGCTTCAGCTTGTACTGGCGGCAAACCCGTTGAATCACCTCTGCACTCTCTGGGCTGCGACGCCCGATTTCCGCCAAGCTCACCCACTCGGTGCCATAGAGGCTGTGCTGGATCCAGTCCATCAGCCAAGGGGACAAAAAGAAGATCAGGGCATTGAAGGCGAGGGTGAGCAGAATGGCGAAGATGAAAGAGCCCAGAGAGAATCCCCCCTCTAAGCTGCCCAAGACGGTCAGGAAAAGCACAAACACCATACCGAACAGCAGGCTCAGGGTCACACCTGAGGCCGCCGTCAGGTTGCCGGCAAAGCTGGCCAACATTAGCGAGACCCCCACCTGAGGCGCGCGGTAGCTGCGCTTGGTTTGCCCAGTTTTGAGACCTGAGGTGGCGGGATCCAATTCCGCTAGGGTGCGGCTGGGGTTGAAGCAATAGCGGCTCAGCCAAACGCTCAGTAGACGCAGCTCGTGAGGATTCAGGCTTTTCAGAGGCTCCAGCCACAAGGCCGCTTCCACCGATAACATCACCGTCGAGACGGCGCTGGGATTGCGAAACAAGGTGGGCAGGAGGGGCAGAACCTCCTGCTTTTGCCCAGAAGTGAGGCCGTGAAAACCCAAAACCGCCTGGCGGAGCAAACCAGGCGGCTGAGGAAGGTCGGCGGTAAGCAACTGGCGATTGCTGACAAAGCAGTGGCGGCTTAGAGCCGCCCTCTCCGGGTACGCCGCCCCACGGCGGGGTGCGCGAGCGGGTCGCGTAGCGGTAACGGGCTCTCCACGGCAAACACGACCGGGATCCACCTTGTCTGTCGCCGGCTCCGGATCCAGCCTCACCTGAGTTTTCCAGTCGGCAGCCTGCTGGCCCATGGGGCGGCTGTAGAGGGCCAACCGTTTGACTTGGGGGTAGCAAGTGGGAATCGCCTTCTGGAACCAGGCCGTCAACTCCTCATAGTTGAGAGCAAGGCCGGCAGGACGGTTGATCATAATGACAAGGGCATAAGCCTTGGGGCTGTCCCGGAGCGGTTGGGCTTTGGCCTGTAACCTAAGGCGGGGATTGGCCAGCGCCTGCTCCAGCCACTGCACCACTTCCTGTTCGTTCATGGCCCTCTCCCGGATCTAGTGGGGTGAAGAAGATCAACTATTCATCAACCATTCAACTGTTGCCTCGGTTGCCGACTGCCGATTGGCCTCACGGGAGCTATTCTGGCATTTCCTCCCGTTGACGGGATCCCCATCCTTCCCCAGCCCAGTACGGTTCCCCTGCTGGGAAAGCCTCAGAACCTGAGCCCTAGGGACTTTTGACTACAAAATCGAGCGCTGCCCCTCCGGGCTGATGCCGATGATGGTGAGCTGGCAATCCAACACTTTGAAACCGTACTTTTCTGCCACCTTCTGGGTGATGTTAAGAATGGCGTTGTTTTTGAACTCGATCACCTTGTTGGTCTTGACGCACACCAGATGGTGGTGGTGGTGGGGGGCCGGCTGGTTGATCTCGTAATGTTTGTGCCCTTCGGTCAGTTCCAGTTCTCGCAAAATGCCCATGCGGGACATCAGCTTGACGGTGCGGTAAATGGTGGAAAGGCTAATGTTGTGGCCTTCTTCCCGCAACTTTTTGTGCAACTCCTCCGCGCTCAGATGCGTGCCCTCAGGCAAGTTTTGAAACGTTTGCAGGATGATCTCCCGCTGCCGAGTGGCTCGCCAGCCTTTGGCATTGAGCTCTGCCTTGAACGCCTCTTCGGTGTAGACCATGATGCCGCCCCTCCGCTGTTGGGCAACGTCGCCGTAACAGTCAATAAGTTCTGTAATTGATAATAACTTCATTTATGACGACACCACCCGACTTGGTTGCTGAAGACATCGTTCAAGCTCAGTTCAGGCCCAATAGAACAGGGACGCAACTGAGGCGCATGGGCTGCCGGGAGAGCCTCGGGAAGGGTGCGGGAAACCCAATCCCTCATCCATCCGGGATGAGCTAGCCTACAGAGCAGAGCCATGTGGCGGACTGTTTCTGGTGTTCGGGCGCGCCTAGGCTAACATACTCAAGAAAAGGCCCGCGGCATCCTGACAGCGTTGGCAAGCGTAGTGATCGGGGAAGGAAAACGAAAATGCGGTTTGAGCAGCCCAAAACCTATTCCATTTCTCTGGGTGGCTGGGGGTTCTGGCTGGGATCCCTGGCGTTGGCAGCTTTGCTGACCAGTGTCGGGCTGGGGTGGCTGGTCGCCGGATTGGTGGCTCTGTTGCTGTTTTTGCTGTCCTTGCCGGTATTGGTGCTCCTGGCCTTTCGCTGGTGGGCGCGCCGCTGGATTACCACCGATCGCTGCCCGGTGTGTGGGTCGGAATCGCAAGCCGTCGAGGGCAGCCGTTTCTTTTGCCCCAATTGTGGAGAGCCGCTGTTTGTTGCAGACGGACGTTTTTATCGGCAAACACCCCCCGGCACCATCGATGTAGAGCCTGTGGAAGAGGGTGGCTGGGAATTGACGAGCTGATGCCCCCTCGGTTGCCGGGATGTTTAGAGGGTGTTTTCCGTGAAAAGTGCTATGCCTGCGGCACCCCATGGTGCTACACAACACTGTTGCTCCGCAACGCTGACGCCACGGCACGAACGACATCTGTGGGGCTGGCCCGGTAGGCGGCTGGTTTCGAGCTGGGTTGGGCTGCTCTCGGCGGCCACTCTGTTGCTGAGTTTGTCTCCCACTTCTCAGGCGACGGAGCAGGGATCCCTGCAACCTCAGGTGGAAACTTATCTGGCTCAGTTGGCCGGTCGGGGGTTTTCGCCCACAGCTCAGGGGGTTTGGCTGCAGATGGAGGATCCTTCGCCTCAGCGGGACAGAATCCTTGTTTTGGGACAGCATCAGGGATCCACACCCTTGCCGGCTGCTTCTTTGACCAAGGTGGCAACGACCCTGGCCGCTTTGCAGCACTTTGGCCCGCAGCACCGCTTTGTTACCACCTGGCTGGCCACTGGCCCCTTAACTGCTGAGGGAGTTCTACAGGGGGATCTCTGGGTTCTGGGGGGGGAGGATCCCTTGTTTGTCTGGGAGGAAGCCTTCTCCGTCGGCAACCTGCTCAATGCCTATGGGATCCGCCAGGTGCGCGGGGATCTGGTGGTGGTGGGCCGCTTTTACATGAACTTTTCCCGGGATGTGGCGCAATCGGGATCCCTGTTGCGGCAGGGGCTGGATGCGCGGCGTTGGCCACCAGAAGCGGAGGTCCAATTTTCAACCCTGCCCCCCGGCACACCCAGACCGCAGGTGGAGATCTTGGGTTCGGTGCGGGTTGCCCAGCAGATCCCGCCCGGCGCTCAGGTTTTGCTCAGACATGAATCGCCCCCCCTCATTCACCTGGTCAAGCTGATGAACCTCTACAGCAACAACTCCATGGCCGAGATGTTGGCCGATGCGGTGGGGGGAGCAGACCAAGTGGCCCAAATCGCCCGGGCCATCGCCGGGATCCCGGCAGAAGAGCTGCAACTGATCAACGGCTCCGGGTTGGGGGTGGAAAACCGCATTTCGCCGCGGGCCAATGTAGCTATGCTTCAAGCCATCCAGTCTCTTCTGGAGGAGCAGGGGCTCACTCTGGCGGATGCTTTTGCCGTCGTTGGCCAAGATGTGGGAGTGTTGGAGCGGCGTCTGTTGCCAGGGATCCTAATTGCCAAGTCGGGCCCCGTTATGAGGGTCCGCTCCTTGTGGGGTGTTTTTCCAACCGCGCAGGGGGCCGTGTGGTTTGGCCGGATGA
>NZ_JANSIH010000112.1:0-29735 GCF_047462075.1 Synechococcus sp. R55.2 | reverse complement strand
CCCCCCCCCCCCCCCCCCCCCCCCCCCCCCCCCCCCCCCCCCCCCCCCGCCCCCCGCCCCCCCCCCCCCCCCCCCCGCCCCCCCCCCCCGCCCCCCCCCCCCCCCCCCCCGCCCGGGGGCCACGCTGGCAGATGTGCAACTGTTGTGGCAACTCAGCCGCGGCAAAGTGGGGGTGAAAGCGTCGGGCGGCATTCGCACAGTGGCTCAAGCAGAGGCCATGATCCAGGCGGGGGCCAGCCGTATTGGCACCTCTTGGGGGCTGGAGCTGATGCAAGAGCTGCGAGCCAGAGGAACCCCATGAGTGGGCGCACCTATCGGGTTACGGGCATCAATCTCAAAGGGATCCCACTGGGAGAGGCGGATCGGATTGTTACCATCTTGACTCGCGAGCAAGGGTTGATCCGGGCGGTGGCCAAGGGATCCCGTAAGCAGCCTTCCAAGCTGGGCGGGCGGATGGAGCCTTTTGTCATCAACGATTTGCTGATGGTGCGGGGGCGCTGGTCTGCCCAAGCAGATACCTCCCAGCGTTTACAGCGCATTGTCCAAGCGGAAACCCTCCAGACTTTTCCTCGTCTCAGCCGCAGCTTAGCCCATCTCACAGCAGCGCAGTATTTGGCGGAGGTGGCCTTGCTGTTGGCCTTGCCCGATCAAGCCCAGGAAGAGCTGTTTGTGGTGTTGGTCGAACACTTGGAACGCATCGAGCGGGCTGCTTCGGAACGGGCCGTTTTGCCCTTGCTCACCCACGGGTTGTACCACCTCCTGGCGTTGGCGGGGTTCGCCCCTCAGGTGCAGGCTTGTTACTTCTGTCAAGGGGAGTTGGTCGACGGCGTTTTTTTCAGCCCCCAATGGGGTGGCTTGGTCTGTGATCCCTGCCGGGTGGCCCAGCGGCCCAGCCCAATTGCCTGGGTCTCCGCTTCTGCCTTACGTGCCTTGGGATCCCTGCCCAACTCGACATTGCCTCTGCCTGAGGATTCGCTGCCTTTGGCTGCTTGGCTGGAAGCAGAACGTCTGTTACGGCGCGTTTTGGAGCATCATACGGATCGAGAGATCCGTTCCGCCGAGCTATTGGCCAGTTGCTATGCTGTTTCCACTGCAAACGGTCAAGGATCCCCGGCTTTTCCTGAGGGACATCCCGAAAAATGGGCATCGGTCTGAAAAAGTTGTGAAGGTATGTATCAAGTCCGGCCCAATAGCCGCAAAATAGAGCATCGAGGCGGGTTGGCAGCCGATTTTGGATGATAAATTAGGTTATGGAAAGTAACTTCTTACGAAGGCCTCTCAGGTTTGAGCAATGGTTTGGGGGGAGGAGTGCCTTGCACCAGGTACTGGACAGCATAATCAGGTGGGATTGAAGTTGGAGCTTTTAACAAGATTGAATCGACTGCTGAGAGGGCCTTCTGCTTGGTGCTTGTTTCCCGGAGCTGCATCCCTGGGGTGCGGCTTTGGTTAATTGCAGATGATTGCTTGTGAGTGTTCAATTTCACTCGGTGAGTCTGCCCAACTGAGGAGCAGCCCCTGAGGTTCCTGTATCCGCCCAACTCAAGTTAGCGCCCACCTCAGTTCTTTTTCAGATTTCTCTTTTACCGAGTACCGTTAGAAGTTCAGGAGTTGCAGCACCGTGGAAGCACAGCGTAAGGAACGGATTCTGGTGGTCGATGATGAGGCCAGCATTCGACGCATCTTGGAAACCCGTCTGTCCATGATCGGATACGACGTGGTCACAGCTTCGGACGGCGAGGAGGCGCTGGAGGTTTTCCACAAGCAGGATCCCGACCTGGTGGTGCTGGATGTGATGATGCCGAAGCTGGATGGCTATGGGGTCTGCCAGGAGCTGCGCAAAGAATCGGACATCCCCATCATCATGCTGACGGCGCTGGGAGATGTAGCCGACCGTATCACAGGGCTGGAGCTGGGGGCAGACGACTATGTGGTCAAGCCCTTTTCGCCCAAGGAGCTGGAAGCTCGCATTCGGTCGGTGTTGCGCCGGGTGGCGCGGTCGGCCCACGATGGGATCCCCAGTTCCGGGGTGATTCAAGTGGGGGATATTCGCATCGATACCAACAAGCGGCAGGTCTACAAACGGGACGAGCGCATTCGCCTGACGGGGATGGAGTTTAGTCTGCTGGAGTTGTTGGTCAGTCGGTCGGGGGAGCCTTTTTCCCGCTCCGAGATTTTGCAAGAGGTGTGGGGCTATACCCCGGAGCGCCATGTGGATACGCGGGTGGTGGATGTCCACATCTCGCGGCTGCGGGCCAAGCTGGAAGATGACCCCAGCAACCCAGAGCTGATCCTGACGGCCCGAGGCACCGGCTATCTATTTCAGCGCATCATTCAGGGGGAGGAACAGGCACGGTCTTGAGAGGGGATCCCTTGCAACTTCTCTTCGAGGGCAACCTGGACTCGCCTCAGCACGCCAACCCAGTCTCCCGGTGTGTTTTGTCGAAACAAGCGCATCACCCCGGGGTACCAGGGGCTATCTTCTCGATGGAGGAGCCAGCGCCAATCGGCGGCAAAGGGCAGCAGCACCCATACCGGCTTGCCCATCGCCCCGGCCAAATGAGCAACGGCTGTATCAACGCTGATCACCAGATCCAACTGGGCAACGGCTGCGGCTGTATCGACAAAACTGCGGAAACGGGATCCCAGCTCCAACACTTGGTGCTGCTCCAATAGGGATCCCAGCGGCCTTAGATCTTCCCCCACCTGCAGGCTAACCCACTGGATGGAAGGCACATGCAAGTGTTGGAGCAACAGATTCAGAGGGCAACTTTTCAGCCTTTGCACGCGGTTGAGCTCAGGATGGGCACGCCGGCCGCTGGCCCACACCAGCCCCACTTTCATCCGCTCCTGGGAAAGCTCTGGCCAGGAGAGGCTCAAAGGGATCTGCGGCCCGCCGGCATGAACGGGATAGACAAGATAGGGGATGCGGGCCGGGATCGTCTCCAGAGTGGTGCCCAACCGCTGCGGCAAGCTGAGCAAAGGCAGATGGCAATCGAAAGAGGGCAAGGGATCCGTTTCCGAGATCACCTGCACCTGGGGAAGGGGGAAGCACCCTCTGAACAGCTCGACAAGGGATCCCTGACAGCGGAGGCAGATTTGCGCTTGGGGATGGGCCTCGGCCAGCAGCGGCAGGTAGCGCACAAACTGAAGCGTGTCCCCCAACCCTTGTTCGGCGTAGATCAGCAGGGTCTGGCGGCCCAGAGGGGATCCCGTCCACAGAGGCGAAAGAAAGCGCGGGTAGGCCGCTTCTTGTCGCTGCAGCCGCCATTCGTATTCCCGCCACCCCTCCTCGTAGCGGCCCAGGGTCAGCAAAGCCGTGCCCAGGTTGTAGTGGATCTCCGGCCAGTGGGGGGCCAACTGCAAGCTGCGCCGATAGGCTTCAATGGCCGCTTCCAACCGGTTTTGTTCCTGCAAGATGGTGCCCAGGTTGTTGTGAGGCTGGGCATCCCTCGGCAACAGCGAGATGGCCCGTTGCAGACAATCGGCGGCCTCCTCCAAGCGATCTTGCAGGTGCAGGCAGTGGCCGAGGTTAACGAGAATTCGCCCCTCCTGGGGTGCAAGGGCGAGAGCTTGGCGAAACCAACTTTCCGCTTCCCCAGCTTGGCCATCGAGCATCAGGGCATTCCCCAAAGCTGCCAAGGCATAGACCTGGGGAGGCTGGGCTGCTGCTGCCTGTTGCAACACCTCAATTGCCTGGGCCAATTTCCCCAGGGTGAGCCAACAACTGCCCAATCGGAAAAGCAATTGCCCATCACCGGGGGCAAAGGCCAGGCCCTGTTCGTAGGCTCGCGCCGCTTCCTCTGGGTTGCCAAGCTGCATCCAGGCATCGCCCAGATCCTGCCAGGCCGGCACCCAATCCCCCCGCAGGTGCAGAGCCAGTTGCAAGGGGGTCAAAGCTTGGCGGGGATCCCCCATCTGGAGATAAAGGGATCCCAGCAACGCCTGAGCGGCGAACAGATGGGGATGGGCGCGGGTAAGCTGCCGGCAGAGGTGCAGAGCGGTCTTCAGATCCCCCGCCTGTCGGTAGCGTTGAACCCACGTCAGAGCCGCCTCTGGGGATGGGATCTCGGATCCCCGCTCTGGATCCTGTGACTCAGTCGCTTGCCGGTTGTCTTTTCCTCGCCCAAAGCCCCGTGGCACGTCTTTGCCTCTTTTGAGATCCCTTTCACTTCTTAGCCCCCTCCCCCCAGTGTCCAAATGACAGCGGTGGGACAGGATCCCTACCCAGGCTAACAAAAGGTTCCCACTGCCCCGGTTTTCACGGGCCATCCTTGGGGCTCAGTTGCGGCGAAACAGGCTGTCCAAGTAGATGCGTGCCGCCCGCCGGTCGCTCTCCCCGCTTTGGAGCAGGAATAACGAGAGCGCTGCCGTCACCACCCGATCCTGATCCCAGTCGGGATGGCGGGAGAGGTAGTTTTGGAGGGTGTCATGCAGCTCCTCGGGAATTTCACTCAAAATGCTAACGCTGTGAGAACTCATAGTCCAACCACTCACTCGGGGTCAAGAGGGGAGAAAACGGCATCCCGCAAAACCTGCGGCCACAGCCAGAACTTGGGCAGCCCGAACAGAGCGAGCCCGCAACACCAAAACCCAACCTAGGTAGGCTAGGGGCCTCAGCAGGCCCGCAAGAAGAAAAGCAAGCGATATAGGTTCATAGCTTGCCCCTATCCCAGCGGATGGGAGGGAGGGCATTCACAACTGTTCCTAAGCCTGTCGTGGGCCGTAGAACAGATGAAGTCTTTTCTTTCTAAGGAGAGCGCTCGGGAAAATCTCCACACCACTCGCCCTCAGGTGGGGCTATTCTGCCCTCTGCCCTATGGGGGATGTCAATCCCAAGCCAGGGATCCAACAGGACAAAAGCTCTCCATTGGCCTTGATGGGATGGGAAAAAATGGCGCGATCCCGTTACGTTTCTCAGGGTGTAGTCGCCTGAACCTTACCCACCTCAACTTTTCCACAGAAACCCCCGATGCCGCCCCCTGAGGGAAAGGCCCTGTGGAAAACAGCCCACCCGCCTGTGGAAAGTCTGGGGAAAACCTGTGGATTTCCGGGAAATCTGAATTTGTCCAAAAATTTTTGTGTTTGTGTCGAGCATTTCTCAGGGCCACTCAACTCCGTAGCGCAAAAACAGCTCCTTGGAACCGCGGCGGCATTCCAGCAGCTCCAACTGGGGCGGGGATCCCTGCACTTGCCAACCCTCAATGCTGGCAGGCGCATCGGCATATCCACTCAGCAGCACCGGAGCGAGGGTAACCCACAGCTCATCCAAGGCTCCTGCCTGCAGAAATGCCCCCAAAAGCCGCCCCCCACCCAACAACCCCACCCGTTCAATGCCCAAGCTGCGCAGGCGGGCCAGCCGTGCCGGCAGATCCCAATCGGCAGCCACCCAGATGTCCTCAAAGCCGGTTCGGTTCCGCCAAATCCGGGATCCCTTGGGAGTTGTCCACAGCCAACGGGTGAGGGGCTGGCGAAAAAACGGCAAATCCTCAGGAATATCTCCGCTGCCAGAGCAGATGATCGTCAGAGGCTGGGGGGATAGGCCCTGAGCAGTTCTGCGTTGGATCAACTCGGGATCCCGAATACGCAGACTGGTGCCGTAGGCCCGCAGAGTGGCGGCCCCCATGATCAAAGCCTGTTGCTGGGCAGCTTGGGTTTCCAAGTGCCGATAGTCCTCAGGGCTGCTGAAGGAGGGCCTCTGCGCTCGATGGGCTGCGATCTTTCCATCCAAGCTCTGGGCGAAGATGGCAACCAAGTGGGGACGATTCAAAGGCAAGATCGCTGGGAAAGGGTGGGCAAACCCTACAAATTGACCAGAATAGAGTCAGGCATCGCCGGGGGAACCGTGGCACCGGTCACCAGAGCGCCCACGCGGAATGGATATGCTAGGGACATTTCAATCCTCCACCATCCGGGTTGAAGTCGAGGCCAGTGCATCGACGATGCAGCGCTGTCTGACAGAAGTGGGGTTGCTGCAGCAGTGGATCTGGCCCCAGCAACTGCAGGGATCCCTTCCCGAAAGGCTGGAGCTGGGCAGCACCTTTGCGGCCCAATGGGGCCCCCTCTCGATCATGCACCAGGTGGAAACCCTGCTGCCGGAACGGCTGCGCCTGCTGATGTGGGGAGGAGCCGATGGCTACTGTGACTGGCTGTGGGGGAACGGCTGGGTGCAGTTGCGGGTAGAGGCCGTCTCTCTCCTGCCCTTGGGCTTGGGACAATTGCTGATGCTGCGGCGGCTGCAACAGTTTGCCCAAAGCCAAGAACAGCGCCCCTCTTAGGACTTAAAAAGCGACCTTCCGGCAAAACCCGTGGATCCTCGGCTTGACAAAATGCGTTTCGGTTGCAGCATGCTACTTCTCTAAGGATTTTCCACTACGATAGTTGTAGCAGAGCTTACTCTTCCCGTCCGAGAGGCCCAATGAATCCGCCGACCAGCCCCACCCCAACCGCCATCGAGCAGGAAAAGTTTGAGATCCGCTTGGGAGAAGCGCTCAACCGAGCAGGACTGCTCACCCCCGCCCAACTGGCTCAGGCCATGTGGGAAAAGGCCGATACCCCCTTGATGTTGGGGGAGCTGTGTATGCAGCACGGCTGGGTTGCCCCCCGAGATCTCTACCCATTGATTCCGGTCGAATTGGTGCGCATCGGCGAGATCTTGATGCTGCATGGGTATCTGGAGCTGGAGCACATCCATCAGGCTCTGATTCAGCAGCGGCAGCACCCGGAGCGCAAGCTGGGGGAGATCTTGGTGCAGCAGGGCTGGGTACAACCCCACTGGTTGGAATGGGCCTTGGACAAGCAGCAGCGGCTGCGGCGCCAGAAAGGAGCTGCCAACAGTTGGGAGGTGATGGTGGAGCAGTGGTCCACCATTCCCGATCAGCCCCCTCTTTATGTCTCCCCTCTACAGGTAGCCCAAGAGACCTACAGAGTTACCCAGCAATACAAAGCCCAGCTGGAGCGCTACCAAGAGCAAATTGCCATCTTAGAAGCGCAACTGGAGCAGCAGCGGCAGCAGCAACAGCTCCTGGTCGAACAATCGCTGCGGCAGGTTGCCGACCATCAAGCCCGCCAGCAGGAGCAGCAGCAGCGCATTGTCCAATTGGAAGCCCAAATTCAACAGGAGACAGAACAACAAAAGGCTGCCCAACAGCGCATTCGGGAACTGGAGGAGCAACTCCAAGCCCAGCAAACTCAGGGATCCGCGCAACTGCAAGCCGCCCAAGCAGAGCTGGAAATCCTACGTCGCCGCTGCCACGAGCTGACAGAATGGCAATCTCAAGCCAAACACCAGCTGCAAGAGCTGGGATCCCAACTGCAGGAGCAGCAGAAGATACAGCAGGATCAGGCACAGCAGCTCCAAGAGCAGGCCCACCTGCGTCATGCTCTGCAGCAAATGGAAGCCCAAGTGGCTGCCCTGAACCAGTCGCTGCAGGAGCACCAACACCAACTCCAACTGGCCCAGTCTACGAAGCAGCGCTTAACTGCCGACCTGGCCCACATTCGCCAAGAAGCTGCCGAGGCCACCCACCGCTTGCAGGTGCAGCTCCAAGAAACCCAAGCCCAACTGCGAGAAACTCAAGATCGCTTGCAGGAAGCCCAAGCCCAAGTGAGCCAGCTCCAGGCCCAACTGCAGGCGGCCCAAGCGGAAAACCGTGCTCTAGCCGCAGCGCTAGCCGAAGCCCGGCGAACTTCCCCACCTGCAGCTGCACCGACCCCAGCTTCGGAGAAAGCCCGGCCAGAGACAGAGGATCTCAAGGCCCTGACCATAGCCGACTGGGCAGCGGAACTGAGTGCCCCAGAAAGCGAATTGCCCCCGCAGCAGTATTTGGGGGAAGAGGACTTGGAAGCCTTGCAGCGGGCCACCCCCTGGGTACAGCGGGTGTTGACCCAATTGCGGGCGGCTGGCCTGATCGACAATGCCGGCATCGAAACCGTCATTCACGCTTGGGAAAAGGCAGGGGGCACTTTCACAGATGTGCTGGCCCACCACAGTGGCCTCAAGCCGGAGACCGTCAAATTTTTCAGCGAAGGGGGCTACTCTGTTCAACTGGCAGGGGGACGCCACGTGGCCGACTACCTCAAGGCTTCTGGATTGGTCAGTGCCACCCAAATCGAACAGATCCAGAAGCACCTGCCGCCAGGGGGATCCCTGTGTCAGGCCCTTGCCCAAGCCGGGATTCTACGCCGGGCCACTGCCCTGTATTTCGAGCGCCACTTCGGCGGGCAAAAGCCCCGCCGCCCGCTGCGGGAAGAGCTTTAGAGGAACCATGCTCTATCGCTGACGCCAACGACCGACAAGGGATCCGAATACAGACACAAGCTGCCAACAAGATGCCAATTAGACTAGAAACTAGATAGAGATAGATCATCAGAAGCGACCGGTTTCTCACCCCTGAGAGACCCAAGTTACTCGGTAGTTGTGTCGATCTCTTCTGCTATGACTACGGAAGCTCCAACTCGACCTGCTCAGCAGTTCTCGCCCTCGAGAACCCAGGTTCGCCAGCCCTACCCCCACTTCAAGGTGATCGTCTTGGATGACGATTTCAATACCTTTCAGCACGTTACGGAATGTCTGCTGAAATACATCCCCGGCATGACTTTGCCCCTAGCGCGGCAACTGACCGTGCAGGTGGATGCCGAAGGGCAAGCAGTTGTTTGGGTCGGCCCTCAAGAACAGGCGGAGCTCTACCATCAGCAATTGCTGCGGGAGGGGTTGACCATGGCCCCCTTGGAGCCGGCCTGAAGCACCAGGCGTTCGTAGCTGCGCTCAACTGCTGCCAACAGCTCCGCTTGGCCCCAACCGGCGTAAAGGCTGCTGGCAATGGCCAGCCCACCCGCCCCCACCCCTTCCTTGACATAGCCCCGCTCGTAAGCCTGTAGAGGCAGATAGCGGCTATTGGCAAAGCTCAGTTGGGTGGCCAAAAGGGGAGCAACCCCCAACAACTCTGCCAAGGCCACCGTATTGCCCGAGGGATCCTCTGCCACCCAGCGGGTGGTTCCCACAACCACGTTCTCCGGGGGCCAAGGGATCCCCTGCTCTTCCCCCCAGCGCTGCATCAAGGCCAGCACCGCCAACATTTGGGTTCCCCCTGCCAGCAGCACCGCTCCCCGTTGCGCTGCGCCCATCGCCAACCCGGCCACAAAGGGCTGCATGGGATCCCCCACTGCCGCCACCACCTCAGCAGCAGAAGCTCCCCTTGGCAGACGGGCCAATCCCTGCCGGGCCAAGGCCAGCTTTTGGGCGTGGTTGCAGACCGGGTGGCTGCTGTTTACCATGCCCTCTGCTGCCCACCCCAGTCCCAACAACACCGCCAGCGCCGTGGTGGTGCCCCCTGCCACACACTCCCCAATCACACAGTAGCCTTGCTCCAGCCGGGATCCGCGGTCGTACCCTTCTTGCCAAAGGGATCCCACCTGCTCCAAAGACAGAGCCTGTCCTGTGCTCAAGCAGCGGGCCACTCCCCCAGAGCTCACCATTTCTGCCCCCGGCAAAGGTTCCGGCAAGCCACAATCGAACACTCGGCACGGGATCCCCAACTCCCTCAGGATGGCGCAGCTGATCACCACTGGGGAAGGATAGCCATCCGGAGAGGTGGGCAAGCGGTGAGAATGGCCCGCCAGCAACACTTCCCCATCGGCAAGAGCTGTGTAGCGACGCAAGGAGGGGGTAGCGCCGGCAGCCGAAATGCCCGGAACAAGAGCCGTTTCGGTAAACCCCAAGCAGGCCAGAAACAGAGGTCGGGATCCCTGCACCCGTTCGCACCACCGCCGGGCCACAGCCGGCTGAGTGTAAGCCTTAACGCAAGGAAACGGAAGCATACCGGACACCGAGGCAAACAAGCCAGAGTCTATCCTGAGCCAGAAGGGCGGGATCCCGTACTCGCAGGAGGGGTTGCCTCCTGCTGAGGCAATCGGATTCGGATAGGATGGGTATACCCAATGCAGTTTATTCAGGGCAAACGGAAGGCCATGAGCTTCTTCGACTCTGAGATCGTCCAAGAGGAAGCCAAGCAACTGTTTCAGGATTTCCAAAACCTGATGCAGCTTGGTCAACGGTACGGCCAATTCGACCGGGAAGGCAAAAAAATCTTCATCGAACAGATGGAGGAGTTGCTGGAGCGCCAGCGCATTTTCATGAAGCGGCTGGAACTCTCCGACGACTTTATGGCTCAAATGACCATCAAACAACTGCAAACTCAGCTTGGGGGGTTTGGGCTCTCCCTGACCCAAATGTTTGACCAGATGCACCAGACCCTAGAGCGCATGAAAGCTGAGGCAGACGCTGAGCGTTGACCCCCAAGAACGACCTACACGAAGGGATCATGTCTTCTTCCCGCCAGACCCGCAACCAGAAATTGATTCTGGAGGTGCTAGAGCATCGTTCACAACCCCTTTCGGCGCAAGAGATCTTTTTGGAGTTGCGCAATGCCAACCACACCGTCGGTCTGGCCACGGTTTACCGAGTTTTGGATGCTCTGCGCAATGAGGGCAAGCTGCAGGCGGTCAACTTGGGAGATCAGCAAACCTACTACCAGGTTCTGCCCAGCAATGGCCACAACCGCCATCACCTGATCTGCACCGAATGTCGGCGGGTGGTGCCTTTGCCCGATTGTCCGGTGGAAGATTTGGAGGCACAGCTTTCCAGCCGATACCAATTTGCGATCGAGTACCATGTGCTTGACTTCTACGGCGTCTGTGCCCAGTGCCGTAGAGGGGTTGGGCCAAGCCCGGACTCACGGCGTTCCTCTTTTCTCAAAGCTAAGCCCAAATGATGAGCTATCTCTGGACGGTGTTGATCGGGCTGGCTGGCGCCCTGATCGGGGTCAAGCTGAGGCTTCCGGCAGGAGCGCTGGTGGGCTCCATGGTGGCGGTGGGTCTGGTGAATGTCTGGGGGGCGATCCCAATTCCCGCTCCCCCAGCCGGGATCCGTTTTGCCATGCAGGTGGTGTTGGGCATTCTTTTGGGTACTAAGCTCACTGCCGATACGCTTTTGGCCCTGAAAGATCTGTGGCGACCAGCCCTGCTCTGTACAGTGATTGCGGTGGGCACGGGGGTCTTGTCGGGGTACCTGATCTCCCGTTGGCTGGGGATCGAGCGCTTGACTGCCATCTTGGGCACAGCTCCAGGAGGCATTTCCGACATGAGCCTGATAGCCCTGGACATGGGAGCCCAAACCAGCACAGTGGTGGTCATGCACTTGGCACGCCTGATCAGTGTCGTCGTGGTCGTCCCCTGGGTGGTGCGACTGCTCGTTCAGCCGGGCACGAGTTAGCTAGACCGCCGGGAAGCCCCGCCCTCTGTGCATCAGCATGAGTGCCGGAGTATGTCACGAAAGTCCTCGGAGCAGAGACGGTGGGTGGGTTAGACTAGGGGCGATACAGAACTTAACAACTGAACCGCCGCCTTGGAACTTTCCCCTTCTCCCCTCACCTACCATGCCGACGCTGCCGGATCCCCTTGGAGCGCTGCTCTCCGTTCTGCAGATGGCTCTTTGGGCAATGTCTCCTCTGGCCAAGGCGATTGGTGGCCTCTACAGCTGCATTGGCAGGGGGAGCCAGACCCAGTACAGCCTGAGCTGGTGCAGGTGGATCCCGTGCTGCGCTTGCTGCTTTTGGGGGATGGCTTTACCACCCGTAATCTTGCTGCCTTGATCCAAGAGCCGATTCAGGCTCATCTGCTGGACACGGGCCGGGTTGATTTACAGGCAGAGCAGGGCACTGCCCCCAAGTCCATGCAACAGCTGGCCAGAGATTTGGGGCGGCTGGGATCCCCTTTGATGCGGCGGCGGGTTTGGCTGTGCGGGGCAACCTCTCAACAGCCCTTGCTCTATGCCACCTCTTGGTGGAACTCCGAACATCTGGTTCAATACTTGCCCCATCCCGATCGGCCCATTGGCCAAAATCTGATCCAAGAAAAACTGGAGACCTTTCGCGAGCTGCGCGGCCTTTACCACGGCGAGGCAGACCCGGTTGCCCGGCTGCTGCAGTGTCCCGGTCCCTTCTGGGCTAGGCATTATCTTTTGTTGCACAGGGGCCAGCCTTTGACCGTCATCTACGAGGTGTTTTCTCCACGGCTGGCCGCAAGGGCCCTGTCCCGCTAGCGCGACGGAGACCTCCAACGGCGCACGGCTGCGGTGATGGCGGCTGCCACCTGCGGATCCAATTGGGCGCTGGCGGAGATGCGCTGATAGTCCTCTGGGGTCAGTTGATGGGCGACGATGATCTCGGCAGCAGCAGCCTCAAACTGTTGTTCGATTTGCCGACGTTCCTCGCTGCTGTTGGCCTGTTGGAGGCGATTTTGGGTGCTCTCCAGAAGAGGTTGCACCGCCAGGAGGGTGCGGGCAAAGCGGTCAATCTGCTCAGAAGAAGGTGGAGAGGTGGCTTCAGAAAGACTAGCCGGGGCCGAGGTCATCGTCTCTGAAGAGGTTGCGGGCAGATCCCCATCCCATCCGGAGTCTGGCCTGGGCGAGGGAGAGGGATCCGGGTTGGCAGGAGCCTGGAGGGCCACTCTGCCGGCTGCGTCCAAGTCTTGGGCCGGGTTGAGGGCATTCCAAAGGGCCAAGCCCGCCAAACACAGAGCAGCCCCTATCAGTCCAGCACTCAAGAGGGCGAGCCAACTGACAGAGGTCGCAGTCGGCTCAAGCACCACCTGCACCGGCGCATGAGGAGGCAAGGGTTTGGACATGAGGCTGAGATCGTAAGCCCGACGCTGCTGGCTATCGCTGAGAACTCGGTAGGCGTGTTGTAGCTGGAGGAACTCCCGCTGGGCCAACTGCCGCAACCCTGCGGGGATATCGGCAGGCAACCGATCCGGGTGCAGTTCGCGTGCCCGCTGGCGGTAGGCAGCTTTGATCTCCTCCAGGCTGGCTTGGGGAGAAAGCCCCAGCTGTTGGTAGTAGGTGGGGGAAGCAGGCAGAGTAGGCATGGGAGCAGTTGGTTGCAGAACAGAGGGAGAACCGGCTGCCTTCGAAGGCCAGCCACCTTACCCCAACAGGGATCCCTCCTTTCGGACCAGCATATCCTGCCCGGTTCAGCGAGGCTGCTGGCCCAAGAGCTAAGACACGTAAACCCCTGTTAGAGGCGCGCTCAGGGCTTCTTCCAACTCTGCCAGGCCAAGACGACGCTCCAGGATATCCATCACCTCGCGGCCAAAATCATGGGGGTTGCGATCCCAGGCTTCCAGACACACTTCCCCAAAAAAGGATCCCAGGGGTTCTGGGTTCCAGAGCAGTTTGCGCGCCGTCCAAGGAGTCATGTGCATGGGGTTAAAGCGGTCGTCGATAACACCGATTTTGCGAGCAAAATCTTCTAGATGAGTGTGGGGTTGCAGGCCGATGAAGAAGATGGCCGGCTCAACTTTGTCGCGACCAAAGATGGCTTCCAGCTCGCGATGGTACCGTACTGTTTGCCGAATGGTTTCCGGTCGCTCGTCGATAACATTAAAGGAGTAATTGACCGAAACCAGGTCGTTAAATCCTGCCTGTTTGAGGTAGCGGCAACTCTCCAGTACCGTGCGCAGGTTATAGCCCATGCGCATTTTGCGCACCAGCTCCTGGGATCCGCTGGTGATGCCGATCTCGAAGTAGCTCATGCCAGTTTTCACCATGAGCTCGGCCAGCTTTGGGGTGAGGTTGTCGGCCCGAATATAGGCAGCCCAACGAATATCGGTCATGCCGGCATCAAGAATTTTCTGCAGCAATTCCTCCGCATCCTCAATGTAGCGGCGGGCAGGGATAAACTGGGCGTCAGTAAACCAAAAGTTTCGCACTCCTCGCTCGTACAACTGCATCATTTCTCGGATCACTTCATCCACAGGGTTGAGGCGCACCTGCTTGCCTTCGATGACGGTGTAGATGCAGTAGCAGCAGTTGTGGGGGCAGCCGCGCTTGGTTTGTACCCCAATGTAAAAGTCGCCCCCTTCTAAGTAGTAGTCAATTTCCGGCCAAATGGCGGTGATGTAGGTGTAATCACAGGCGGTTTTTTGCAGAGGTTGGGGCGGCTCGTGGATCAAACCTGGGCGAGGCTGTTCCAGCTTGGCCCGATAGCAGCGCTCTGCAGCAAGGCTTTGCCCTTGGATCACTTTTTCCAGCAGGGTTTCCCCCTCCCCTACCGAGATGATGGTGCCTTTGGGCAGATAGCGGCCCAATTGTTCATAGAAGACGCTGACTGCCCCACCTCCCAGCACCGCTTCAGCGTGAGGTTTGTAGCGCCTGGCTCTGCGGATCCCCTGCCAGACCAGCCGGGTGTTGCGCCAAATCTCGCCATAGTAGGCCAGCACCAGCCTGAGGCTATTCAGGGATCCCCGCAATTTTTTCAGGGGGTTGCGGGCGTAGAAAAACTCAAAAGAGTGTTGCAACAGGTTGCCGGCCCGCCCGTTCACCGGCGCATAGACTTGAATATCTCGCCAAGAGAAAACCAGCAAATCCGGCTGAAACTGATCGATTTGCTCCAGCATGCGGCGGCGAAAATCCAAGGGCGGAAAGGTGCCCATATCGAAGATGCGCTGCTCAACTTGGGGGAACAGCTTGTGGACATGATCGGCCAAATAAACCACCCCAATGGGAAAAATGGGGTTGCAGGGCAGCCGCACATAGAGGATTTTTTGAATCTTCAGGTTCGAGGCCATATAACCTGAGAGCTTACTTCACATCTCTTCACTCACTCTAGTCGGTTTTTGAGGGGCGCGGCGGCAGGGATCCGAAAGGGACAAGGATAAGCTAAAGCTGAAGCAACCAGCAGGGTCGGACCTGAGGAGAGGGTATGACTCCAGAGGGCCCAATTTGGCACCAGCGCTATCGACCAGAGCGGCGATTGAGCAAGCGCAGCGGCAGACACACCTATCTGGCCCAGGATTTGCTCACCTCGGAACAGGTGGTGATCAAGCTGCTGCTCTTTGGGCCAGACTTCGATTGGGCCGACCTGAAGCTGTTCGAGCGGGAAGCCCAGATCCTGCAGACCCTCTCCCATCCAGCCATTCCCCAATACCGCGACCACTTCGAGGTTAGCTTTGAGGGAGGACGGGGCCTGGCCCTGGTGCAAACCTACATCGACGCCCCCTCTTTGCAAGAGTGGATGGAGCAAGGGCGGCGCTTTGCCGAGCCGGAGGTGCGGGATCTGGCGCAAAAGTTGCTGCGCATTCTCGTCTACCTGCACGAACTCCATCCCCCCGTCATTCACCGAGATCTCAAGCCCAGCAACATTCTCTTGGGATCCGACCAGCAGGTGTACCTAGTGGATCTTGGCTCGGTTCAGGCGGCTGCCCCCCGGGAGCAGGGATCCTACACCGTGGTGGGGAGCTACGGCTACATGCCCCTAGAGCAATTTGGCGGCAGAACCGTGCCCGCTTCCGATCTCTACAGCTTAGGTGCCACCCTAATCCACCTGCTCACCGGCCAACACCCGGCGGATCTGCCCCAGGAGGGAGCCCGGATTGTGTTCGAGCAAGCGGTGCAACTGAGCCCGCCCTTTCGCGACTGGCTGCGGTGGATGACGGAACCTTTGGCGGCAGATCGTCCCGCTTCCGCCCGGCAGGCCCTGGAGGCGCTGGAGCATTTGGATCGTCGTCCCGCCTTGATTCCCTCAGACGCAGCAGCAGTCCCTACTCGACAGCCAGCAGGCAGCCGGATTCAACTGCACAAGTCCGAACAGACCTTTCAGGTGGTGATCCCGGCCCGGCAAATCGGTGTTTTGGCGTTGCTGCCTTTCGCCATCGCTTGGAACTCCTTCATCACCTTTTTCACGATCACGTCGGTTGTGCTTGCGCCTTTTCCGGCCAATTTGGTGTTTGGCCTGTTCACCCTGCCCTTCTGGACGGTGGGGTTGGGGATGGTGGGCGGGATCCTCTACGGTCTATTCGGCAAGGCCCACCTACGGATCGACACAGAATACATTCGCCTGGCTCACGAGGTGTTTGGCCTGAGGTTTGGCAATGTTCCCCCCAGTCGGCGATGGGATATTGACCGGCTGGAGCTGATCCCACGCCATACCCGACGGGATTCCGGTGGGGATCGGGTGGAGGTAAGCCCACAGTTGAACGTCTGGGCGGGCAACCGCAAGTACGAGCTAAAGGATCTGCAAGAGCCAGAGTTGGAGTGGCTGGCCGTGGAGCTAAGCCGTTGGCTGCAGATCCCAGTTGAACGGCAGAAGGTGTAGTTGTCAATCCAAATAGGCACTCAACTCCTGCTCCAGTGTGGGCAGTTGCACCTCTCCCTGCTCCAGCTCTTCCAAGTCTTCCAGTTGTTTGCGCAGGCGGGCAATCCGCTCTTGCAGGCACTCCTTGATGCCTTTGGCCCCCAAACTGAGACAACTGCGGCAGACTTCCCCGTAGATTTGCCCGCGGTCGTTGTAGACCACCGCCAGCAACACTTGGTGCCCTTTTTTCTGGATGGGGTTGGCCCATCCCCCACAGATAATGCAGGGCACTCGGCCATTGCCCCCGTAAATGCTGCGTTCCCAGACGATTCTCACGCTCAGCCTCAATGCAACTTGTTGCCCACCAGCATAAAAACCCAGGGGGATCCCTTGCCACCCCAAGATCCTTAAGATCCTCAATGGATCGCCGGCTCCCTTTTTTCTTCCTGAGAGAGGTTGGGGGTGAGAGCTAAAAAGGGATCCCAGTGGCTAGGTGCTGGGCCGGGCAGATTGAGAGCGGTCGATGGTGCGATAGGTAAGGCTGGCAGCCACCTCTAGAGCTTTGGCGGCGTCGCGGAAATAAAACCCCAACTCCTCATCCTTCTCCGTGCGGTTGGGCTTATTGAACTTGGCCTTGAACTGCACGTTGCAATACATGGCCAACCCCACCAGAACCTCTGACAGGCCGTGCTGGTTGATCAGCCGTTCCACATCCGTAAGCAGGCTTTTGATCAAGGCATCGGCTACTGGTTCTGGCAAACTGTCCAGGTCGTGCATGGGGGCTCCTCAACCAACGAGAGCAAACAAGCCAACGGGTCTGGGATCCCGAAGGCAACCTCTCCTGATTTTCCTGCATCTTTTCCAGAATGCCCAATGCCCTTGCCAACGCTACCACCACTGCCGCAGCCAGCCCCACAGGCCCGGATACCGAATGGAGCGCTCCCGGGCCGCTTGTTCCAGATGATGGGCGTGGTCTTGGCTGCCGGGATCCCGCAGACGATTTAGGCGAATCAAATAGGCGTAGCGGCGGATTTGTTCTCGCAACTGCTCTGGGGGAAGGGCAAAGCACGCTGGGCAAAGGGGGCCGAGATCCAACCCCTTATCGTTGAATAGGTGACGAACTCGCTTCCCGCCCGCAAAACGCTTTCCGCAGGCGGCACAGTAGCAAGTTGAGGGCTGGCTGGCAAGCCGCTGCCATCGAATTCGCATCGTCTTCTGTCTAGCCGGCTGCTGTGAAGGGATCCCTTGTAACCGTCATTCGTAGACCCAATATAATTCTTTTGGGCAGTTCTTCTGGTAACCAGAACCCCGGTCAAGGGGGCTTGCAGATCGAAAACCATGCCGCAACTTTACGACTGTGTCATCGTCGGGGCTGGCCCCGCCGGCGGATCTGCTGCCTACCATCTGGCCAAGCGGGGACGCTCAGTGCTGGTTCTGGAAAAGGATCCCTTGCCCCGCTACAAACCCTGTGGGGGGGGAGTTTCTCCTATGGTGGCGGCTTGGTTTGACTTCGACTTTGGCCCCGCCATTTCCCTCAAGATCCGGCAAATCCGCTACACCTGGCGCGGCGGCGATCCGGTGGTGGTCGATTTGGATTTGAAAGAGCCCGTTTGGATGGTGCGGCGGGATATTTTCGACCACTACTTGATTCAGCAGGCGCAAAAGCAAGGGGCTGCGCTCCAGGCAGAATGCCCCGTCTCCGGCCTTGAGTGGCAAAGTGACCACTGGCAGGTGATGACATCCGCCGGCCCAGTCTGGGGTCGGTACGTGATTGGGGCCGATGGGGCAAAAGGCTCGATGGCCAAGTGGCTGGGCTTTCAGGAACGCCGTCGTCGCCTGGCTGCCGCCTTGGAAGCAGAAGTGCCCCTCTCGCAGCCGCAAACTGCAGCCGCCCATTTTGACTTCGGCGCCGTCAGCAATGGCTACATCTGGAACTTCCCCAAGGCCGATGGCTACTCAATTGGAGCGGGCACCTTTCGGGGTGGAGAAAAACAAAACCTGCGGGAAATTGCCGCCCAATATGCCCAAAGCTTTGGTGTGGACTTGAAATCGGTCAAGCCATTTGGCCATCCCATCTGCCTCTGGGACGAAGATCAACCGCTACACACCCAAAATGCCCTCTTGGTGGGAGATGCCGCCTGCGTCATCGATCCGTTTACCGCCGAAGGGATCCGCCCTTCCCTTCTCACCGGCATGTTGGCGGCCCAGGCCATCGATCAAGCCCTGGGTGGGGATACAGAAGCTCTGGAGAACTACTCCGCCCGCGTCCAGCAGGAATGGGGCTCCGAGATGCGTTGGGCCAAGCGGATTGCGGCGTTGTTCTATCGCTTTCCGGGCGTGGGCTATAGGGTGGG
The DNA here is from genome assembly GCF_047462075.1 of Synechococcus sp. R55.2. Taxonomy (NCBI): domain Bacteria; kingdom Bacillati; phylum Cyanobacteriota; class Cyanophyceae; order Synechococcales; family Synechococcaceae; genus Synechococcus; species Synechococcus sp. R55.2. Next base: position 11,254 of record NZ_JANSIH010000112.1, on the reverse strand, counting down.
CGTTAAGCGACCGGGAGCCACTCGGCGCATGGGCCAGATCCTGGCCGGTGAACTGCGCTACAGCGATGTAGCCAGCTCGGCCATTCGCAAGTTAAGCGGCGGCTTGCTCGCCTAGGCCCGGCACCGACAGACTCGAACAGGATCGTCGAAGCGCTTGCCGATCACCAGGCAGTTGCGACCATCCGCTTGGCGGCTGTAGCTGAGGTGAGTAGAGAGAGCTTTCATCAGCAAAATACCCCGTCCCCCCTCGGACTCAAGATTGGCGTTGGGCGATGTGGGATCCGACAAGTTCCGAGCAAATCCCTCCAGATCAAACTCCTGCCCCTGATCCCAGATGCGCAACTCCAGCCCTTGCGGCATCAGCAGCAGCTCAATGTCGATGGGCGTACTTTCCGGCAGAGCGCGGTGGGCGTGGCGAACGGCGTTGGTAAACCCCTCTACCAAAGCCAACTGACATTCCGCCCAAATGGGATCCGGGATGCCCGCATTTCGGAAAGACTCAAACCAGGTCAAAACCTGGTCAAGCGCGTCCAGGGTTGTGTCAACCCTCAGCGCAAACGTTTGCCTCTTGTCCAGAGGGATCCCTGCTGCGTTCAAAACCGAACCCCAACGATGAGGATTGAACTCAAGCCCATCAATCCTGGCCGGATTGACCCTACCAGATTCTAGACCAGAGCCCTGCTAGAACGTGTCATCCCCCACTTTGGGGGGGGTGCAGCTAGGGAGCGATGACCAAATCCACACGGCGGTTCCGCTGCCGTCCGGCTTCTGTGTCGTTATCGGCAACGGGCAAGGTGGGACCAAAGCCAGAGGTTGTCCAACTGATGGGATGGCCTTCCGGCAACAGTTTTATCAAATAGTCCTTAACCGCATTGGCGCGGCGCAGGGAAAGAGCCAAGTTGTAGTTTAAGGGCCCGATGTTATCGGTGTGGCCATTCACTTGAACGCGGGCGCCGGGCATAGCTTCCAAGGACTTGGCCACCTGGGCCAACAGCGAGGCTGCTTCAGGTCGAATCTCGGCTTTGTCAAAATCGAACAGCAAATCGCCCGGCAGGCTGATGGTTTGGGTTCCCACCTGAAAGGAGGTTGGCGTTGTGGTCGGAGCCGGGGTGGGCGCAGAGGCGCTTTCTGCCCCTGGAGCGATCTCAGCAGCAGTGGAAGATTCCCTGATAGGCTCAGGGCCTGTTTGAGAACGCAGCCGTTGCAGCCGCGACTCCAATTCCTCAATTCTGATCAAGAGCTGGATCACCTGCTGGCGGATCTCCCGAATCTCTGCCTCCAGATCCGTGGGGCTCTCATGATTTTCCTCTGGATCTGCATCTGCTGTTGGGCTGGCCACCGGAGGATTGGCCTGGGGCGGGGCCAAGGTGGGCAGGATCGGTGGTGTGGGAGAAGCGGGTTGAGTGGGAGAGATGTTGGTCTCCGGCTGGGGCTGAGGTTGGGCCTGCTGGGGAAGCACCATCCCGACCCAGATTCCGCTGCTGACCAAGAGGATCCCGCTTAGGGAATGGAGAGCGACTGTTAGGAGCTGGGACGAACGAGCCATTGCAGGCAAACCTCCGGCTGGATGGGCGCAGGCAAGGAGCAGGAACTCCTCTCAACTCAACCCTCAAGACCCATCCTAACCGGCGACCCGATCTCGCCAAGGGGATTCTCGGTCGGTCCAACTGCCACTTCCCGCCATCTGCTGCCAGAGGCTAATTAAAACTGATGCGACCTCGATAACGCCCTATGAGGGTTAGGCCGTTGATGGGATCCGCCAAATCCGCCACAAAGGGGGGAAAGCGGGGGTTGTCGCTGATCACCTTCACCTGGGATCCGGGCAGGCGCTGCAGTCGTTTGACCAACAGATCCCCATCCATCTGAAAGACGTAAATGCCTTCACAGCCCAGGTCTCCACCCTCTTGCCGCTCCACAAAGATCCAGTCGCCATCCTCCAACGTGGGAGACATGCTATCCCCCTGCACCCGAATCAGACTTAGATCGGCAGGGTTTCCCTTCAAGTGCGTCCGCAGCCAGTTTCGCTCAAAAGCAATCACCGATTCGATCGATTCTTCCCGCACCAACACCCCCGCTCCGGCAGAGGCGGCTACATCGACAAAAGGCACATACACATACTCTGCTTTCGCGTCGGGATGCAACTGCGGGGATCCCTCCCCTGTAATCAGCCAATTGAGGTTGACCTGGCCCACTTGGGCAATTTTCACGGCCTTGTCAATGCTGGGCACGGATCCCTTCAGGTAGCTGCGCAAGGCAGTATCGCTAATTCCGGCCCGTCGCCCAAACGCATAAACGGCTTCATCGCCGATCACCTGTCGTAAGCGGTCTGCAAAAGAAGAACCAGAGGAGATGGACATCGGCTTAACGCTACAGGTTGTGTATAGGCAGATTTTTCACCACTATATCTTGACAAGTCAACAACTGGTGAAGGGCCAACGGCAGCCAGCCAACTTGGGAGTCATCTCCAAGCTGAGCGGCTCAAACGGCAGAATGGGACTCGCGCTTAATGTTGCTGGTAGGCTGGCCGTGGAATCCTACTGGCGCTACCGTGGTTTTGAGTTGTGCTCACAGCGGGCAAGAACCGAGTCGGCATGGCTCACCCTCACAAAAGGCGCACGTGGGATCTTCCCAAGTGCTGCTGAGATGATTGGCATTGGGTAGCCAAAAAGTTCGGTTCTCATATTGCCTCTAGGTCTCCTTCAAGCTGCTCTACCTCAATCCCCATGACTTCCTCTGACTTTAAGCGCTGGCTGGATAACTTCCTGATTGCTGTTGTCTTTCTGGTGTTCGCCGGGTTTGTCTGGTTTGTCTTTTCCGTAACGGGAGCTTTTGTCGGGATCCCACTGGGGTACAAGCTTTGGATGCGGCTCTGGCTGCCTTTGTTTCAGCCAGCTTTGGGGATCCTGATAGCCGGGGCGGTGGTGAGCGGAGTGTGGGGTTGGCTGGAGAAACGCCGCTCCCAACAATCATGATCATCAATAGAACTGAAGATCCCGTGGCGCAGGGGAGCCACAGACTGGCTCTATACTGGAAACGTATCTAAATGTTGAGCAACTGAGGCGGTCTGGCGTCGTGTTTGTTCTGTCCGGCTACGAGTATTTGCTGGTTTTCCTGATCCTCTGCTCTCTGCTGCCGGTTTTGGCTCTGGGGGCTTCTGCACTCTTGGCGCCAAAGCGGCGGGGATCCCTGCGGCGCAGCACTTACGAGTCGGGCATGGAGCCGTTTGGGCAAGCCTGGATCCAGTTCAACATTCGCTACTACATGTTCGCGCTGGTCTTCGTCATTTTCGATGTAGAGACGGTGTTCCTCTATCCCTGGGCAGTGGCGTTCCACCGCTTGGGGCTGTTGGCCTTTGTGGAGGCCCTGATTTTCATCGCCATCCTCGTGGTGGGTCTTGTGTACGCCTGGAGAAAAGGAGCATTGGAATGGTCATGACGTCTGAGAAATCGCAAGTCTTGTTTCCGGGGGCTGCCCCCCAGGTGACTACCGACCTCTCCAACAACGTCGTTCTGACGACGGTGAACGACCTGTACAACTGGGCTAAGATGTCCAGCCTCTGGCCGCTGCTCTACGGCACCGCCTGCTGCTTCATCGAGTTTGCCGCCATGCTGGGATCCCGCTTCGACTTCGACCGCTTTGGCCTGCTGCCTCGTTCTTCGCCACGCACCGCTGATTTGATCATCACGGCAGGTACGGTCACCATGAAAATGGCGCCGGCGTTGGTCAAGCTTTACCAGCAAATGGCTGAGCCGAAGTACGTGATTGCCATGGGGGCTTGCACCATCAGCGGTGGCATGTTCAGCTCCGATTCCTACACGGCAGTGCGGGGGGTGGACAAGCTGATCCCGGTGGATGTGTACATTCCTGGCTGCCCCCCTCGTCCAGAGGCGATCATGGATGCCATTGTCAAGCTGCGCAAGAAGATCGCCGCCGAGGACATGCGGGAACGAGGCCGTCTGCAGCAAACCCACCGCTACTACACGGTTAAGCACAACCTCAAGCCTGTGCCGGAGATCATCACCGGCAAGTATCTGGAGAGCGAGACCCGCCAAGCTCCCCCGCCAGAGCTGGCTGCGGCCATTGGCTTGCCAGTGCCCCCGGCCTTGCAAACCGCCGACTTTAAGCGGGCGGAACAGCAGCTCAAAGCCTTGCGAGGAGGGATGTGAGATGGCAGAGGAAAATGCCCGAGAAAAGCAAGCGCCGCCAGCGGTAGGCGAGCAGTCGGAACCCTTGGTGACGTTGGAGCGGGGCCCGGTTTCCCAGTTTCTGGCCGACAACGGCTTCGAGCACCAGTATTTGGGGAGAGACGCAGCGGGGGTAGAGCTGTTGGAGGTGGAGCGGGACTTTCTTCTGCCCCTGTGTACCGCCCTCTATGCCTACGGCTTTAACTACCTGGAGTGCCAGTGCGGGTATGACCTGGGGGCAGGGCAGCCACTGGTCAGCCTTTACCACCTGATCAAGCTGTCAGACGGGGCGGATCGCCCTCAGGAGGTGCGGCTCCAGGTAAAGTTGCCTCGCCACGATCCACGGCTGCCTTCCGTATACTGGATTTGGAAGTCGGCGGATTGGCAGGAACGGGAAACCTACGACATGTACGGCATTGTTTTCGAGGGACACCCGAACCTGAAGCGGATTTTAATGCCGGAAGACTGGATAGGTTGGCCCCTGCGCAAGGACTACATCACGCCTGACTTCTATGAGCTGCAGGATGCCTACTGATTGGGGATCCCTGACTCGGTGAGCAGCGTTGAATAGGATGGGTTGAGATGTGGCCTTTTTTGCTCTTGGCAATCTACGCAGGAGGAGTTTGGTACTCGGCCCGCAAGGCGGATCGCATCTATTCGGGATCTGGGAAGTGGCTGGTATCGGCCCTCTGGCCGGTGCTGCTGCTCTCAAACCGTCAGTTTCGCCAAAATTGGCGTCGTCCCCTGAACAAGTAAGTTTGAGTTGAGTAAGTCTGGATCCCTGGAATCCTCACCTGTGGTGATCGCTCCTGAGCAACACCTACGCGACCCGAGTCTTTCTCTATCGACACCTCAGGCCACGCAGAAGTTGCGGGAGTTGATTGTCAGCCGCATTCGCGCTCAGGGACCGGTGACCTTTGCCCAGTTTATGGAGTGGGCTCTCTACGAGCCAGGGTTGGGCTATTACGAGCAGGGATCCCCGATTGGCCCCGACTACCTCACCTCTCCCCACCTGGCGGCGGACTTTGCCCAACTGTTGGCAGAGCAGATCCTTCAGTTCTGGCACATTTTGGGATCCCCCCCTGACTTCAAGGTGATCGAGATGGGGGCGGGCAGCAGTCGCCTGGCCCAGGATTGGCTGACCTACGTGCGCTCCGCTAACCCCCCTTTTTGGCAGGCACTGGAATATGGGATCCTGGAGCGTTCTGCCCACCTGCGGCGGCTCCAACAGGAGCGATTGGCTCCTTTTGGGGAGAAGGTGCGCTGGTTGGATTGGGACGGGATCCCGGATGAGTCGGTCACAGGCTGTTTCTTCTCCAATGAGCTGGTGGATGCTTTTCCGGTGCATCGGGTGCAGGTACAGGATGGGGCTTTGCGAGAAATCTATGTCGATTGCGGCGAGGCTGCAGAAGCCGACTTCCGCGAAGTGCTGGGGGATCTGTCCACCCCTGAGCTAAGAGAGTACTTCGCCCGTCTGGGGATCCCTGTAGAAACCTATCCGTCGGGCTACCAAACCGAGGTGAACCTAAAAGCCTTGGAGTGGCTGCAGCTCCTGGCCCGCAAGCTGCGGCGAGGCTACGTGCTCACCATCGATTATGGCCACACCGCCCAGCGCTACTACAGCCCCCACCGCGCCCAAGGTACGCTCCTGGCCTATCGACAGCACGGCAGCTACACGGATCCCTATGTTCGGGTGGGATCCCAGGATCTCACCGCTCATGTGGACTTTACCACCCTAGAGCAAGTGGGAGAATCTCTGGGGCTAAGATGCCTGGGGTTCACCCGGCAGAGCAACTTTTTGGTGAACCTGGGATTGACCGAGCGGCTGGCCGCCCTTAGCCAAATGGGGAACCCGGTTGATGGCGAAGCTGTGGATGTGGGCCAGGTTTTGCGGCGGCGACATGCTCTTCACGCGCTGCTGGATCCCATGGGGTTGGGGGGCTTTGGGGTATTGGTGCAGGCCAAGGGCTTGATCCCCTCAGAACACGCTCACCCTCTGCGGGGCTTTGGCGAGCCAGAGCTGTGAACCGTTTCGGTGCTATTGGGATGGGATGTCTGCCCCTACCGGCTACCGTTGCCTTCCATCGATGCCAGTTCTGCCATTGCTCTGGCGCTATCTTCCAGGTTGTCGATTCGCTCCTCGAGGGTTGCAAAGACTTCGTCATATTTGTCGGCCCATGCGACGCCGGCGGCAGTTTTGGTCATGCGGGCCGAGCCAAGAGATACGTCTGAAGATCCTTTCGCGGGCATAGGTGACCGTTTAATGGAGTTACTAGAGCCTGTTGACCGACAAGCCTGGGTTAAGCGGGCAATATCCTGCTTCAGGAGATTCTGTTTTGATTGGAGTTGTTCTACCTTGGCTATGCCCTCCTTAAGGGACTGAATGAGTTTCTGTTTCTTGGCTTGTAAATCTCCAATCGAGGCTTTCAGACTTTGCTCTTCTGCGCGTAACTGAGAAAGCCGTTCTTTTTGAGATTGGATCTGGGTCTCTATCTCCTCAAAATGGAGCTGAGCAGTTTGAGCTTGCGAATGAGCATTCTCATGAGTTTTGGCAGCAGCTTTTCCATTCTGCTGGACTTTTGCCCAATCTTCAAGGGCAGCACGCAGACTGGCCAACTCGTTTTGCAATTGCTGTAGGTCTGAAGGAGTGATTTCGTTTTGCTTCTGCTGATTTTTGAGGTGCTCTAGAAGCTGGATTTTGGCTTTGGCCTCGCTTCCAGATAGAGCAGAAGCCACATAGCCCGTCATCCCCGTGGCCAAACCTGCTGCTCCCGCCTGCCACAGGGATCCTCCCGCCCCAAGGCCGCCAATAGCCACCGTAACTCCAGCCAACGCGGGAAAGGCAGTTATCCAAAGCTGGCGGCAGGAGAAAGGCAACATCATCGACCCCAGGGTGGAAGAGGAGATTGTCTTGAAGATTGTTTTGACCATAGGTAATGTTTGGGTAGGTTTTCTCTCACTCACAACTCCTCTTTTTTTAAGGAGAAAGGGGAGCTAGAACCAACACAAAGAACAAAGAACGCCTTAGAGACAATTTTACTGCACTATTTCACTGCACTTCATCACTGCACTTCAAGATGACTCTGGTGTACTGCTGAGGTTACAGTTCTTTACGCCATCCCTCCAGTATGGCCACAACTACAAGTCAATCGCCACTCTAAACCTGCAAGAGCCACTTCAGGGTATGCTAGCCTCAGGCTCATCCTGACCGGCTTTCTTGGCAGCGACGCCCAAGGACATCTGCTTTGACATGCTCGATAGGACCCCGTCCCGCTGCCGCAGTGGATCCCAGGGCTTGGAGCCTTGAGGAGAAAGTGGGGCAACTGTTTCTGGTTTATTTTGAGGGAGCTGAGTTTTCCTCCGCTCTCGAGGAGATGATCCGGGACTACCACGTGGGCGGGCTGATCTTCTATTCGATTGCCGGCAACATTCAAACGTTGCCTCAGGTGGCCCAGCTCATTGCCGCGGCTCAGGCACAAGCCCTTGTCCCCCTGTGGATAGCCATTGATCAAGAGGGGGGGCCGGTGGTGCGCCTTACCGAGGGGGTGACGGTGTTCCCCAGCGCCATGGCAGTGGCAGCAGCGGGATCCCTGGCAAAGGCGGAAGCTATGGCCCGTGCGGTGGGAACGGAGCTGAAAAGTTTGGGGTTTAACCTCAACTTCGCCCCTGTTGTGGACGTGAACAGCAACCCCCACAACCCCATCATCGGCATCCGAGCCTTTGGGTCAGACCCGAAACAGGTGACAGATTACGGCCTCGCCCTGTGGCGCGGCTATCGGCAAGCCGGGATCCTCTGTACGCCCAAACATTTTCCCGGCCATGGGGACACCGATATGGATTCCCACCTGGGGTTGCCGCGGGTGGATCGCCCTCTGGAGGCGCTACAGACCACGGAATTGCGCCCGTTTCAGGCTTTGATCCGGGCAGGGGCAGAGGCGATGATGACGGCGCATGTGGTGATGCCGGCTCTGGGATCCGTGCGACCGGCAACGCTGGCCCCTGAGGTGGTGTCGGGCTGGCTGCGGCAGAGGCTGGGTTTCCAGGGTCTCGTCCTGACAGATTCCCTGACCATGGGGGCCATTGCCCGCACCTACGGCATTCCCGAAGCGGCAGAACTGGCCTTTAGGGCAGGAGCCGATGTGCTGGTGTTTGGGGCAGATCCCGGCTTTACCCCGGCCATCCAAAAAGAAGCCTATGCCCATCTGCTGCGGGAGTTCCGTGCCGGTCGTTTGTCGGTTGAGCAGTTGGATCGGTCAGTGGAGCGGATTTTGGCCTTGAAGCGGCGCTACAGGCTGGGATCCCCCTGCCCCCCTTTCCCCCCTTCCACCCTGGAAAGCCACCAGGCGCTGGCCCGCCAAATCGCCCAAGACAGCATCACCCTGGTACGGGGATCCCTGCCTCCCTTGGCCCCTGACCCGCTGCTTATCACCCCTGTACCTTTGTTGGGGGAGCTGCTGCAAAAAGCCTGTCCCGCTGCCCAAGTGTTCTCCATCCCTCTGGATCCCACCCCCGAACAGCAGCGGATTGCCCAAGAAGGGGCTCAAAGGGCTGCGCAGGTGCTGGTGGGATCCCTGGAGACGTGGCGGCATCCGGCGCAGAGGTTGCTGCTGGGATCCCTTCCGCCGGAAAAGGTGATTGGGTTGGCCTTGGGATCCCCCTACGATGCCTTTGCCCTGCCCCAGATCCCGGTTTACTTGGCCTGCTACGGCACTACCCCCGTCTCTCTACAGGCGTTGCTGCAGGTGTTGTTGGGACAGATTCCGGCCCGGGGTCGCCTGCCGGTTGGATCCCACCCGGAGGGATCCCGGTCGCGTTAGCGGGACAGAGCTCTTTCCCGTTAAAAACAGATCCACTAACTGCTGAGGCTGCTGACAGTGCGCCGCGCCAGGGCCGGCACCGTTCGCTTCACCAAGCCCGTCAGAACATTTCCGGGGCCGATTTCCCACACCTCTTGGATGCCGTCGGCAGCCATGTGCAGCACCGTCTCTCGCCAGCGGACAGGGGCAGTCATCTGGGCCAGCAGCGCCTGCTTAAGGGCTTGCGGATCCCGGCTGGCGGTGGCAGTGCAGTTGCTGTAGACGGGCACTCGCGGCGGCTGAAAGTCAACAGCGCGCAAGGTGTGGGCAAACTCCTCGGCAGCAGCCTTCATAAAGGGCGAGTGAAAGGCGCCACTTACCTTGAGGGGAACGGTGCGCTTGGCCTGCAACTGCTCACAGACGGCTTGCACCCCCTCCACTGAGCCGCTGATCACCACCTGATCCGGGCTGTTGTCGTTGGCAAGGGTGACATCGGGGATCATCTGGCACAGATGCTCTAGCTTGTCGCGGTCAAACCCCATCACTGCCGCCATGCTGCCCGGGGGATCCCCTGCGGCTTCCATCAGTTGGCCCCGCAGCGCCACCAGCCGCAGGCCGGTCTCGAAATCAAACACGCCGGCAGCATAGAGGGCGCTGTATTCTCCCAGGCTGTGGCCGGCAGTGCAGGCAGGAGCCTGACCCTGGGCGTAGAGATAGTCTGTCAACAGGGCCGATACGGTGAACAAAGCCGGTTGCGTGTAGCCGGTCTGGTGGATCTGGTCTTCCGACAGAGCTAAGGGATCCCATCCCAACATCTCACGGGCCAAAGCCAACTTCTGGGCTGCTCCCTGCCAGTTCCGCAAGTCCCTTCCCATGCCCACCGCTTGGGATCCCTGGCCGGGATAGATCCAGGCAACGGTCATCAATTCACTTCCCCCAACGAAACACAATCGCCCCCCAGGTGAGGCCGGCACCAAAGCCTGCCATTACCCCCAGATCGCCGGCGCCAAAGCGTCCCTGCTCGATCCAAGTGGCCAAGGCAATTGGCACCGAAGCGCCCGAGGTGTTGCCGTAATACTCTAGGACGCTGGCCACCCGCTGCGGATCCAGTTGCAAACGCTTGGCTACCGCATCGAGAATGCGCTGGTTGGCCTGATGAATAAAATACCCCTGCACCGCCTCCGCCGGGATCCCGGCCCGGAAGAGAGCCTTCTCGATAACCTCCGGCACCGCCTGGACGGCGAACTTGTAGACCTCGCGGCCATTCATGGCGATGGGGCAGCAGCGGTATTGCCCCACCTGCAGGGATCCCACCAGGGGCTTGGCCTCTGTAGCCATGGACAAGCTGAGTAGCTGGCTGCCACTGCCATCGCTGCGCAGCTCAATGCTGAGGATCCCGCCGGTTTCCCCCGCCTCCAGAACCACTGCCCCAGCCCCATCTCCAAACAAGACACAGGTGGTGCGATCCGCCCAGTCCACCGTGCGGGAGAGCACATCCGCCGCCACCACCAAGGCCCGCCGATACAGCCCGGTTTGCAAAAACTGTGCTGCCGTGGCCACCGCAAAGACAAAGCCTGTGCAGGCTGCCGTCAGATCAAAGGCCACCGCCCGCGTTGCTCCCAGAGCTGCCTGCACCTGAGGGGCCGAGCCAAACCGATCGACGCCGGTGGAAGTGGCCAGCAGGATCAAATCCAGATCTTGTGGCGGGATCCCAGCCCGATCCAGAGCAGCCTTCGCCGCTTGAGCCGCCAAGTCCACCAAACTCAGATGGGGGGGGAGAATGCGCCGCTGACGAATGCCGGTGCGGGGCCAGATCCATTCGTCGGAAGTTTCGACGATCTGGCCGAGATCGTCGTTGCTCAGGCAGGGATCCGGCAGGGCAGCCCCTGCCCCCACCAGCCGCACGGTCGGGAGGCTATGGCTGGGCATCTTCCACGGGTTCGGGACAGCGGGAGGAAGTCCTTTCCAGGGATCCCAACGGCAACACTTCCGGGCCAGAGCCAGAGTAGACCTGAAGGGGCCGGGTGCGCCGCCTGGGGTTGGATTCAGGTTCGCGAGGGTCAACCATTTCCGCCTGCAGCCGCTGTAGGATTTTCTGTTCTGCCGCCTCTTTGGCCAGGCGAATGGCGTGGTAGACCATCGGCGCCTTGGAGCTGCCGTGGGTAATCACGCAGATGCCGTTGACGCCGAGCAGCAAAGCACCGCCATACTCCACGTAGTCCATGCGCCGCTTTACCTGCTTGAGGTTGGGCCGGAGCAGCCAGCAGCCCAACT
>NZ_JANSIH010000111.1:0-8028 GCF_047462075.1 Synechococcus sp. R55.2 | reverse complement strand
AGAGCAGGCTCAGGGCTACTGAAAGCCCGCTCCGTACCGATTAGCGGTCGGAGCCGGGTAGTTTACACGCCCGTCCATTCCAAGCCCCGCTACAGCTATCTGCAAAACTATCCGCTCTCTCCCACCCCCAAGGCAACAACAGGCGGTCAGGGAAAGAGCGGTCTAGCGGGCCTTCAACTGGAACCTGACTGCCGGGAGGAACTCCAAGCGAGCCAGAACGCGAAGACTCTTCAGCAGACTGAAGGATCTAAGTTCAGACCGTTAGAGAACAGCCCCGGCGCACAGCCGGCTGAACCCAACTTGACGACCCTTACAACTACTACTATCTGGCATCCGCAGGAACCTCCCTTACTCAACGACACCCTGAGACTAGCACAAATCTTTTCTTGTTTTCTCGATCAGGGAGTTCATGCGGTGGTTTGTTGGAGCCGTTTGAGAGCTCCAGGCGCTCTGGGTGACCGTGGGCTTCGGATCCCCTGTCCCACAAGAGGGGTGAGGGATGGACTGCTGAGGATGAGGCGACAGCGTAGGATAGAGAGACGCCCTTTAGGTTGCTCGAGTTGCCGTGGACTACAAAAGTACCCTCAACCTGCCCCAAACTCAGTTTCCCATGCGGGCAGAGGCCGCCAAGAGAGAACCCGCCATTCAAGCCTTTTGGCAGGAAGAGCAAATCTACCAGCGCCTTGCCGACCACAATCCTGGGGATCCCTTTGTCCTGCACGATGGACCGCCCTACGCCAATGGCGATATCCACATGGGCACCACCCTCAACAAGATCCTCAAGGATATCGTCAACAAGTACCACATCCTGCAGGGGCGCAAGGTGCGCTACGTGCCCGGCTGGGATTGCCACGGCCTGCCCATCGAACTGAAAGTGTTGCAAAGCCTCACTCCGCAGGAGCGGGAAAACCTCACCCCTCTGCAGCTGCGACAAAAAGCCAAGGAGTACGCCCTGCACTACGTTGATGTGCAGCGGGCCAGTTTTCAGCGCCTGGGGGTATGGGGATCCTGGGATCGGCCCTACCTGACGCTGTCGCCGGAGTACGAAGCCGCACAGATTGAGGTGTTTGGACAAATGGCCCTCAAGGGCTACATCTACCGCGGCCTCAAACCCGTCCACTGGAGCCCCAGCTCCCAGACGGCTCTGGCGGAAGCGGAGCTGGAGTACCCTGACAACCACATCTCCCCCAGCATCTACGTGGCCTTTCCCCTGCAGAGCCTCAGCCCGGCGGCGCAGCCGGTTTTGGAGCCTTTCATGCCGGGCCTGCGGGCAGCCATCTGGACCACCACCCCTTGGACGATCCCGGCCAACCTGGCTCTCTGCTTTAACCCCAAGCTCACCTATGCAGTGGTGGAGTCTCCCCGCTTCGGCCTGCTGTTGATCGCCGCCGATCTGCGGGAGCGGCTGGAGAAGGTTCTGGAGACGCCTCTGGAGATCAAGGCCACCCTGCCGGGATCCGCCCTGGAATACAGTCAAGGACGGCACCCCCTCTTTGACCGCGCCAGCCTCTGCGTGCTGGGGGACTATGTCACCACCGAGTCCGGCACCGGCATTGTGCACACAGCTCCGGGGCATGGGGAAGATGACTTTAAAACCGGCCAAAAGTACGGTCTGCCCATTCTCAGCCCTGTGGACGATCAGGGGAGATTTACCGCCGAGGCCGGATCCCAGTTCGTCGGGTTGGATGTGCTCTCCAAGAAGCCGGAGACCAGCGGCAATGCTGCCGTGATCCAGGCTCTACAGGCTGCGGGGGCTTTGCTCAAGGAAGAACCCTACAACCACAAATATCCCTACGACTGGCGCACGAAAGAGCCAACGATTTTCCGGGCCACCGAGCAGTGGTTTGCGTCTGTAGCTGGCTTCCGGGAGCTGGCCCTGCAGGCCATTAAAACCGTGAAATGGATCCCGGCCATCGGGGAGAACCGCATCACTGCTATGGTGTCGGAGCGCTCGGATTGGTGTATTTCCCGCCAGCGGGCTTGGGGTGTGCCCATCCCCGTCTTTTACGACGAAGAAACCGGCGAGCCCTTGCTCACCGCCGAGACCCTCGACCACATCAAGGCCATCTTCGCCCAAGAGGGATCCGACGCCTGGTGGCAGCGCCCAGTGGAAGAGCTGCTGCCGGAGAAGTACCGCCACAATGGCCGCACCTACCGCAAAGGGATGGACACCATGGACGTGTGGTTTGACTCCGGCTCTTCCTGGGCAGCGGTGGCCAAGGCCCAAGGGCTGGGCTACCCGGTGGATCTGTATTTGGAGGGCTCCGACCAACACCGGGGCTGGTTCCAATCCAGTTTGCTTACCTCCGTGGCCGTCAACGGCCATGCCCCCTACAAGGCGGTGCTCACCCATGGGTTTGTGCTGGACGAGAAAGGCCAGAAAATGAGCAAGTCCCTGGGGAATGTCATCGATCCGATGGTGTTAATTAACGGCGGCAAAGATCCCCAGACGGATCCCGCCTACGGGGCGGATGTGCTGCGCCTGTGGGTCTCCAGTGTGGACTACTCCGGGGATGTGCCGCTGGGCAAGACCATTCTTGGGCAAATGGCGGATGTGTATCGCAAAATCCGCAACACAGCTCGCTTTTTGCTGAGCAACCTCTACGATTTCAATCCGGCTCAGGATGCCGTTCCTTTTGCAGCCTTGACGGAGCTAGACCGCTACATTTTGCACCGCCTGCACGAGGTGGGATCCGAGATCGGCGAATCTTTTGCCAGCTATCAGTTCTACCGCTTTTTCCAGGCGATTCAGAACTTCTGTGTGGTGGATCTCTCCAACTTTTACCTGGATATTGCCAAGGATCGCCTCTACATTAGCCATGCCCAAAGTCTACGGCGGCGCCAATGTCAAACGGTGCTCTCCCTGTTGCTGGAGAACTTGGCCAAGGCCATCGCCCCCGTTCTCTCCCACCTGGCCGAAGAGATTTGGAGCCATCTGCCCTATCCCAAGCCCACCCGTTCGGTGTTTGAGGGGGGGTGGATGAAGCTGCCGGAGCACTGGCGGGATCCCCAGTTGGCGGCCATTTGGGAGCAGCTGCGAGAGGTGCGCCAAGAGGTGAACAAGGCTCTGGAGCAAGCCCGTACCGGTCGCGTTAGCGGGACGGAGTCCTTTAAGCCCATCGGCGCTTCCACCGAGGCCAAGGTAATCCTGAAGGTAGCGGATCCCAGCCTATACGCTCTTTTGCAGGAGCGGGCTGCCGAGTTGCGCTACTTGTTCATCACCTCACAGGTGGAACTGGAGAAAACCTCAGGTCAAGGCTTGCAGATCTCTGTTTTTCCGGCTGACGGCCAAAAGTGCGTGCGCTGCTGGAACTATTCCACCCGTGTGGGGGAATTTGCCGAACATCCAGAGCTGTGTGAGCGTTGTGTAGCCGCTCTGGCCGGGGAGTTTTGAATTCGGGACCCCGTCCCGCTGGCGGGAAGGGATCCCCCTCTTTGAATTGGCTCTTTCTCCGGACAGGTCTTGTCGGCCTTCTTCGGGATCAAGGGGCAGAGCTGCGGGAGGGGATCTCCTCAACATGGGTGTGCAGCACTTTGCCGCACAGGGTTTTCTCCAGCCAGGGAGTCGCTGGCGATCGGGAGTGGAGAGTGGCAACAGAAACCGTCCAGGGGTGGGTGGGATCAAACAGCACCCAGTCGCTGTGGGGGGTAAGGGTGGGCGGATCTAGGTTTAGGCAGCGGGCCGGGTACAGGCTGAGGGCAGACCACAGTTGCAGCGCCGTCAGGGATCCCGTTTCTACCAAATGGTGCCACAGCAGCGGCAGAGCCAGCTCCAGGCCCATCGCCCCCGGCGGAGCATCGGCAAAGGGCAGGGTTTTCTCTTCGTAGGTGTAGGGGTGGTGATCCGTAGCGATCCCCAGGCTGCCGGAACGGATCCCGGCGATCAGAGCCTCCCGGTCGCCGGCGCTGGGAAGAGGGGGCAGGAGACGAAGGTGGGGATCGTAGCGATGCTCAAGGACGGCCTCTTCGGACAAGATCAGGTGCATCCAAGTGGTGCTGGCGGTAACCGGCAGTCCTTCTGCTTGGGCCTGTTGGATCAGCTCCAGGCTGCGGGCTTGGCTCAGGCGCATGATGTGCACGGGCGGGGGGGAAGGAACGCTCCTGATCATCTCCAGAAGGCGGGCCAGAGCGGCAGTTTCAGCACTGGCAGGGATCCCTTTCAGCCCTAGGCGCAGCGCCCAGATCCCTTCGTAGAGGCTACCTTGCCCGGCCAAGGTGGGATCCCAGGCCCAGAGCAGCAGGGGTTTATTCTCCAGCCGCAAATACTCCAGAGCCCGCCGCACCAAAGCCAAGGAGCGCAGTGGCTGAACCTCTGCAAAGCCAACTGCTCCCGCTTGCGCCAGTTCTCCCCAGGGGGTTGGAGTTTCTCCTTGGCCACCCACGCTCAGGGCAGCCCAGGGCAGCCAGCGGGGATCCCCACGTTGGCGGGGGTAGCGGTTCAAGTGCTCCGGGCGATCCAGCACCGGAAAAAAGCCGCTTCCGGGAAGGGGGGTGGGCAGAAGCCCCACCTGGGTAAAGCCTCCCGCCAAAGCCGCTGCAGCCAAAGAGGTCAGGGTTTCCCGACTGTGGGCCAGAAAGTGCTCCGCACCGCTTACGCGACCGCTGCCAACCATCTCGCCGCTGTGGGCATACAGATCCAGCAAACCCGGCCCCACCACCCAACCTGAGCCATTGATGGTGGGGATATCGGCAGGGATCCCTGCCGGCTCGGTGGCCCGCAGACGACCCTCCTGCAACCACACATCGGTTACTTCATCCCGCTGACGCCAAGGATCCAACAGGCGCACTCTCTGGAGACACACATCTGGTAAGGACTCCGTCCCGCTAACGCGACCGGTCAGCTTGCGGAGAGGAGAGGATCCCATCTTCACAAAGCTCCGGCAGTGGTGCAGTCCAGGATCTGGCCGGACAGATGGGTGGTGAGGTTCAACACCTTCAAAACCGGGGCACCCTCCTTGCCTTCTGGATAGTCGATCACCGTAATGGCGCCATTCCCCTGCTTGAAGATCCAAAAGGCTTGGGGGGAAAGGTCGAACAACTGACAGATGATCGCCTTGTTGATGGCATCGTGGGCAACAACAACCGCCGTGCCCTGAGGAAACTGGGCTGCGGTGATGGCCAAAAGCTCCTGCCAAGCGGAGCGAGTGCGCTCCCACACCTGGTGAAGGTTTTCCCCATTGGGCATCTGCACACTGGCGGGATCCCGTTGCCAGCGCTCCAGCTCGCCGGGGTATTCGGCTTCGACTTCGCTTTGCAGCTTGCCCTCCCAGTCGCCGTGGCAGATCTCTTGCAAGTCGGGCATTGGGCGCAAAATGAGGTTGCTGTGGTTGCTGCAGATGGCATCGGCTGTGGCCCAAGGGCGCTTCAGGGGGCTGGAGAAGGCCAGTTGCAGAGGTTGAGTGGCCAAAAATTCTGCCACCTTGGCTGCCTGTTCCTCCCCGGTGGCATTGAGGGGGATATCCCGCTGCCCTTGAAAACGGCGCTCTCGGTTCCATTGGGTTTCCCCATGCCGCACCAGCAAGATGCGCATCCCCTGCTTGCGCTTGGGCAGGGCTTGGCCGAGGTGAGCGGTGATGTTCAGAGATTCCAGTTGTGGCGGCCCCTGCAGGCCCTCGGGAAAATTGAGAACGCTGATGGCGCAGTTATCCTGCCCAAGGCGGTGATAGTGGTGTGGCCCCAGGCCGATGGCGGTGCTGACCAGGGCGCGATTGATGCCGCTGTGGCCCACGATGAGGATATTGAGGGGCTGCCTTGGGGAGGGATCCGCTCCATGGTTCCAGGGGCCCGAAGCCGATTGCAGATGGAAAGCCAGCATTTCCCAAAACCCCTGCGCCTGCTGCCAGAGATCCCGCACTGGAAAGCGGCCCTCCAGCTCCAGGTTGTCGGGATGGTGCCGCCACAGGTGGTAATCTTCGGGGTATTTCTCCTGCACCTCGGCAAAGGTCAGCCCTTCCCAGGCCGTCAGGTCGATCTCCCGCAGTTGATCGGTGATGTGCAGAGGGATCCCTTCTCGGTCTTTCAAAATGACGCGAGCGGTATCGAGGGCGCGAGACAGGGGGCTGCAATAGGCGCAATCCAACGGGATCCCGGCCAGGGCCTCGGCTACACGCTGCGCCTGCACTTCTCCAGTGGGGGTGAGCCGGGAGAGATCGGAGCGGCCTTGGATGCGATTTTCCAGGTTGAAGGTGCTCTCACCATGGCGCACGATCAAGATGCGCAGGGCAGGCTGGTCGCGGTAGCGGGACGGAGTCCTTGCCATCGCTTGCATGGACTTACTCATCGCAGTAGCGGGACGGAGTCCTTAGAACACCTTCTAGAGTACCGCCACTGGGCGGCGCTCGCCTTCGTCAATTCACCGGTTGGGCTGCCGACTGAGGCGTATTTGGGCTGGTCGCCGCCGGTGATGAGGGCATCCTGGGAGAAGGACTACCGTGGCCGTGCTGCGTTCCCGTTGGCAGGGGTTTTGGCGGGAATGGATGCTGGCGACGCTGTTGGCGCAGTTCTTCTTCCGTTTACTGATCCCTCAAGAGATCCCTTGCCACCGCTAGATAGAATCTGAGGGGACAAAACGTGGGATCCCTCTCCCCTAAGCAAGCACTGCTATGGATTCTCCACAAGTGGCCGGGGATCCCGGATCCCTGACCGAAAGCCCCAACCCGGCTACAGCCGAGATCGACCGTCTCAGCACCTTGGAACTGGTGAAACGGATCAACGCCGAGGATCGGCAGGTGCCGGAAGCGGTGGCTGCTCAGGCGGAGCCGATTGCCCAAGCCATCGATGCCATTGCCCAGCGGATGCGTCACGGCGGGCGGCTGATCTATATCGGGGCAGGAACCTCAGGTCGCCTGGGGGTACTGGATGCGGCTGAGTGCCCACCCACTTTTGGCACTTCCCCCGCACAGGTGGTGGCTTTGATCGCCGGGGGGGAAAAAGCCCTGACCCAGGCGGTAGAGGGTGCAGAGGACGACGCAGAAGCGGCTGCCCGCGCGCTGGAGGGTCTTCACCTCCAAGCTCAAGATAGTGTGGTGGGAATTGCTGCCAGCGGTCGTACCCCCTATGTGCTGGGTGGGATCCAAGCCGCTAGGAGCATGGGGGCGCTCACGATTGGCCTGGCCTGTAATCACCCTTCTCCTCTAACCGAGCAGGTGGATATTGCTATTGCCCCTTTGGTGGGGCCGGAGGTAATCCTCGGATCCACCCGCATGAAAGCCGGCACAGCCCAAAAGCTGGTGTTGAACACGATCTCCACTGGAGTGATGATCCGCTTGGGCAAGACCTATGGCAACCTAATGGTGGATCTCCAGGCCAGCAATGCCAAGCTCAAGCAGCGGGCGGAGCGAATGGTGGCCCTAGCCTGCGATCTGGATCCCGCCGCGGCTGCCCAATTGCTGCAGGCTTGTGATGGAGAGGTGAAAACCGCCATCCTTGTGGCCTTGATGGGGTGCTCTGCTCAGGAAGCTCGTCAGCACTTGCAACAGGCCCAGGGCAACATTCGCCAGGTGCTTGATTCCGTTCTGGCGCAGCGGCGGTGACAATAGTTGAATGGCTTGTCCATGAGCGTTTGCGGCTACCTCTACACGCCTTCCCATGCCCCTTTGCCGGAACAGGAGTTGGCCTGGCTCAAGTTGCGAGGGGCCGATCCCATCCTGCACGATTGGGGATCCCGAACCTATCTGGAGGAGCTGTTCCGGCGCATCACAGCCGGCTGGGTGCAGGAAGTGCTGCTCTTGCGCCTGGCGGATCTGGGGGATCGGGCGGATGAAATTCACGAGCGGCTGCTGCAACTCCAACACTCCGGGATCCGCCTCAGCTTGGTCACCGAATCCGGTCTGCAAGCCCGCGCCGGGGGGGGGGGGTGGCGGCCCACTAGGGGGTGAGGGCAAAAGGGCGCGCCTGCCCGTTCACGCTCACGCTGGGGGAAACAGTCCCTGCCTCGGGGATTCCGTATCGAGCCGCTGTGATCCGTATACCAGTCGCTCGGTCAGAGTTCTTGGATTGCCCCCCCTCCTGCAGGTTCCCCCCGCTTCT
>NZ_JANSIH010000110.1:0-988 GCF_047462075.1 Synechococcus sp. R55.2 | reverse complement strand
CCACCCGCTTTCGCGAGGGGCTGCTGAGCTGCCATGACTGGCTGAAAACTCCCCCTCCCCACTTACAGTTGCTCGCTTGAGTGACATCCTCTCCCGCTAAGCCCTGACGGGCTGTAGACGGGAGCTTCCGAGAATCACTTCTCGGAGTTGCTGCTTCAACGGACTGGTAAACCAGGATCCTCCACAGCCAGAGAGCGGCAGTCCCACCGCCCCCCTATATCCCCCCGTATACGGGGGGACCTGAGTCCACGCTTCAAAATCTCGATAGCAGCGTTCAAGTCTCTGTCCCACGACCCGCAACGGGGGCAATCATGCACCCGTTCCGACAAGGCCTTGGGAACACGCTCCTCACAAACACAACAATTTTGGGACGTACCACGGGGATCCACTCTCAACACCTGTTTGCCGCGTTTGACCGCCACTGCTGTCAGAATGTCAAGAAATTGTCCCCAAGCCGCATCCAAAATCGATTTAGCCAACCGAGTTCGTGCCAGCCCTCGGACGTTGAGATCCTCCACCACCAACAGGTCGTATTGCCCCACCAGCCAGTGCGCCACTTGGTAGTGGAACGCTTTGCGTTGTCGGGCAACGTGCAACTGCAAACAAGCAACTTTCGTGGCCTGTTTCTTCCAGTTGGCGGATCCCTTCACTTTGCGGCTCAGTTGCCGCTGCTGTCGAGCCAAGTGTTTTTGGGCTCGGCGGTAGTGCCGCGGGATAGGCACCACCTCCCCATCGCTGGTGGTGAGAAACCTATCCAATCCCACATCAATGCCCACCGCCCTTTTGACCGGCACAGGCTCTGGGGAAGGGACGCTTTTGTCCTCCAAGGTGATGCAGACATACCACCCATCGGCCTTGCGCACCACTGTGCAGGTTTTGGGCACAAACCCCTCCGGCAAGGGGCGGTGCAGCACCACAGGCATCGAGCCAATCTTGCTCAGTCGCAGAGTCTCCCCTTCCAGATGCGCTCCCGCCTTGGGGCAATTGA
>NZ_JANSIH010000109.1:0-8061 GCF_047462075.1 Synechococcus sp. R55.2 | reverse complement strand
CTTTTGACCTGGAACCGGAGCTGGTGTGGGGCCAGTTTCAGGTGCTGGCCGATTGTCTCCAGGGCAAAACCGGGCTTGCCATCGTGGCTACGGAGCGGGCCCTACAGCCCCACCTTCCCCCCCCAGAGGTGTTTCGGGCCTTTTGTCTCAAGCTGGAACCTGGCCTGGAGATGTCTCCCCAGCAACTGGGGCAGCAGTTGACCCGTCTGGGCTACCGGCGGGTGAATTTGGTGGAAAGTGAGGGGCAGTGGAGCCGACGGGGCGATATTCTCGACGTTTTCCCGGTGGCCTGCGAGTGGCCGGTGCGCCTAGAGTGGTTTGGCAACGAGCTGGAGCGACTGCGGGAGTTCGACCCGGTGAGCCAGCGCTCCCAAGATGGGATCCCCTACGTCTGGCTGACCCCCACTGGCTACGGACCCATCCTCTGGCCGGCTCTGCAGGAAAAAGCCGATCAGCTCTCCCAGGGCCTACGGCAGCAGTTGGAGCAGTCGCCCACCCCCCCGGAGGGCTTGCGCCGTTTTCTCGGCCTGCTCTACACCCCTCCCGCCAATCTGCTCAGCTATCTGGATCCCACCACCCTCATCCTGATCGACGAGCCAGAGCAGTGCCAGGCCCACAGCCGGCAGTGGCTAAGCCACGCCCAAGAACAGTGGAAACAGGCCCAGGTTGCGGAGCCGGCTCTGCAGCCCTTTCACCGCCCCTTCGATCTCCATGCTCCCGACTGGGATCCCTTCCCCCGCCTGTTGGCCCGTGCCATAGCGCTCCACGCCGCTCTCACTCCGGGAGAATCCGCCGCCATCGACCTGAAAAGCCGGGCCGTTCCCGCCATCCCCCACCAGTTTGGATCCCTGGCCAAAACCCTGCGCGAGTACCGCAAGCAGCAGTTGCAGGTGTGGATCCTCTCTGCTCAGCCCTCCCGCACCGTAGCTCTGCTGCAGGAACACGACTGCCCCGCCCAGTACGTGCCCAATCCCAAAGACTTCCCGGCCATCGAGCGCCAGCTGCAGTCCTACACCCCAGTGGCCCTCAAGTATTCCGGCCTGGCCGAGCTGGAGGGGGTTCTCCTGCCCACCTTGGGGTGGGTGGTGCTCACCGACCGCGAGTTTTTCGGCCAGCACAGCCTGGCCACCCCTTCTTATGTGCGCAAGCGCCGCCAGGCCAGCTCTCGCCAGGTGGATCCCAACCTGCTCAAGCCAGGGGATTTTGTCGTTCACAAGGCCCATGGCATTGGCCAGTTTCTGCGCTTAGAAAGCCTCACCATTGGGGGCGAAACCCGCGAGTACCTGGTTATTCAATACAGCGATGGCCTGTTGCGGGTAGCTGCCGACCAGGTCAACTCCCTTTCCCGCTACCGCGCCAGCGGGGATGGACCACCTGCCCTGCACAAGATGTCCGGCAGCACCTGGGAAAAGACCAAACAGAAGGTGAAAAAGAGCCTGCGAAAAGTGGCCTTTGACCTGCTGCAGCTCTATGCCAAACGCGCCGAACAGGAGGGCTATGCCTTCCCGCCCGATTCTCCTTGGCAACAGGAGCTGGAAGATTCTTTCCCCTATCCCCTGACGCCGGATCAACTCCGAGCTGTCCAGGAGATCAAGCGGGATATGGAATCCCCTCGCCCCATGGATCGGCTGCTGTGTGGAGATGTGGGTTTTGGCAAAACGGAAGTGGCCATCCGCGCCATTTTCAAGGCCGTAACCGCCGGCAAGCAAGTGGCTCTTTTGGCGCCGACCACCATTCTCACCCAGCAGCATTATCACACCTTAAAAGAGCGCTTCGCTCCCTATCCCATTCAAGTGGGGCTGCTCAACCGCTTCCGCACCTCGGAGGAGAAAAAAGAAATCCTATCCCGTCTCAAAAGCGGCGAACTGGATGTTGTGGTGGGCACCCACCAGCTTTTGGGCAAGGATGTACAATTTCGCGATTTGGGCCTTTTGGTGATTGACGAAGAGCAGCGATTTGGCGTCAACCAAAAAGAGAAGATTAAGCTGCTGAAAACCCAGGTGGATGTGCTGACGCTCACCGCCACCCCCATCCCGCGCACCCTGTATATGGCCTTGTCGGGGCTGCGGGAAATGAGCCTGATCCAAACTCCCCCGCCTTCCCGTCGGCCCATTAAAACTCACCTTTCGCCCTACAATCCTGAGGTTGTCCGCACAGCCATCCGCCAGGAATTGGATCGGGGTGGGCAAGTGTTTTATGTGGTCAACCGCATCGAAGGGATCGAAGAAGCCAGCGCCAAATTGCGGGAATGGGTGCCCGGCGCCCGCATTGCCATTGCCCACGGGCAAATGCCGGAAGGAGAGCTGGAATCCACCATGCTGGCCTTTAACAATGGCGAGACCGATATTTTGGTCTGTACCACCATCATCGAATCGGGTTTGGATATCCCCAGAGTGAATACCATCTTGATTGAAAATGCCCAGGAGTTTGGATTGGCTCAGTTGTACCAACTGCGGGGGCGGGTGGGCCGGGCCGGGATCCAAGCGCATGCTTGGCTGTTCTATCGAGAAGATGGGATCCTCAGCGAGGACGCCCGCAAACGTCTCCAGGCCATTCAGGAATTTACCCAACTGGGATCCGGCTATCAGTTGGCGATGCGGGATATGGAAATTCGCGGCATTGGCAACCTGTTGGGAACGCAGCAATCGGGGCAAGTCAATGCAGTGGGCTTCGATCTTTACCTGGAGATGCTGCAAGAGGCTATTCGAGAAATTCGCGGCCAGGAGATCCCGCAGGTGGAGGACACGCAAATCGACCTGAATGTTACCGCTATGATCCCGCAAAGCTATATTCCCGACGAAGATCAAAAGATGCAGGCTTATCGACAACTGGCCGCTGCTGGCTCTCGGGTCGAGCTGTTGCAAATTGCCCAAGAATGGCAAGACCGCTTTGGCCCCCTGCCCAAGCCCACTCAGGAGCTGCTGCGGGTAATGGAGCTGAAGGTGCTGGCCCGAGCCCTGGGCTTTTCCCGCATCAAACCGGCCAAAGAGCATGTGCTTTTGGAAACCCCCATGGAGGAGCCCGCTTGGAATCGCCTGAAAGAGGCCCTGCCCACTCACCTGCAGCCTCGCTTTGTTTACCAACCGGGCAAGGTGACGGTGCGGGGTCTGGGGATGGTACCGGCAGCGCAGCAACTGGAGAGCCTTTTGCAGTGGCTAGACAAAATGAGTTTGGCCCTGACAACCTCCTGAATCCTGCTGGATCCCTCTCGGGGTGGGTTCATGCTCTGATGTGAGAAAGTGGGATGGGTGGGCGGCCTTCCTCTGTTTGAACTTTTGCCCTCCTTTTTGCATCGTGTTCGCGTCATGTAAAGTTCTAGAAGCCCACCACCTGCAGAAGACCTACCGGCAGGGGAGCAAGGAGGTGCGGGCGGTGGTGGATGTATCCCTGACGATGGCGGCAGGGGAGATCCTGGCTTTTCTGGGGCCCAACGGGGCCGGCAAGACCACCACCATCAAGCTCATTGCCGGGCTGATCCAACCGGACGCGGGCACAGTGCGCATTCTTGGACGGGATCCCCATACCGATCCGGGGGCCCTGGCCCAGGTGGGGGCAGTGCTGGAAGGCAATCGCAACCTCTACTGGCGGATGACCCCCCTACAGAACCTGGAGTACTTCGGTGTGCTGCGGGGGCTATCCCCCAGAACCGCCCGGCAACGGGGGCTAGAGCTCCTGGAGACCTTTGGCCTGTGGGAAAAGCGGGATGTTGCCGTGCAAACCCTTTCGCGGGGTATGCAGCAGAAGGTGGCCATTGCCGTCGCCCTCCTGCATCAACCGGCCCTGTTGCTGCTGGATGAGCCCACCCTGGGGTTGGATGTGGAATCGGCGCAAGCGGTGAAATCCCTGATCCGCCAAATTGCCGCTTCGGGTCGAGCCATCTTGCTCACCACCCATCAACTGGATATTGCGGAAGCGCTCTCGGATCAGGTAGCCGTTATTCGACAAGGGGTGATCATCGCCCAAGCCCCCACGGGAGAGTTGATCCGGCACTTTGCCGGCGCCGTCGGTACTTACCGGATCGAGCTGGAACAGGGGCTGGATCCCTGGAGGTTTGAACAACTGGCCCGCCAAGGGGTGGAGATTCTCGGATCCCATCGGGTGCGGTTCAGCGGCCCGCCAGAGATGCTCTATCAGGTGCTGGAGATCTTGAAGCCTTTGCCCTTGCTCAGCCTCAAACGAGAGGAAGCCGATCTCACCCATATTTTCCTCGAGTTGTTGAAAAGGGGAGAGGGGCAAGGATGATGCCGGTGATACACCTGTTTTGGGCTGAACTGAAGCGGGCCTGGATCCAGTACATTCGCTATCCGGCGGAGGCCCTGGGCGGGATCCTGATCACCACGTTCTTCTTCTATGCCCTCTTTGCCGGCGCCCAATATGTGGCAGGGCCTGCCTCCCAATTTGGCGAACGGTTGGATGCGGTGGTGATCGGCTATGTGCTCTGGACGCTGGTCATTTTTGTGGTGAACGACATCGCCCTCAACCTGCAGGTGGAAGCCCAGACAGGCACCTTGGAGCAGGTGTTGCTCTCGCCATTTTCGGCAGCCACTCTCTTCTTGGCACGGGCTTGTGCCAGCTTGGTGTTGCGCTTTTCCATTGTCGTCGTCATTCTGGGCGTCATCTTATTGCTGACGGGCAGCCGGTTGCGGTTTCCCCCTGCTCTGGTGTTGCCTTTGGTGAGCGTGGTGCTGGGGGCCTACGGCTTCTCGTTTTTGCTGGGATCCGCCGCTCTGATTTGGAAGCGAATTCAGCAGCTTTTAATTATCAGCCAATTCGGCTTGCTTTTTCTGTTGGCTGCTCCCACGGAAGAATGGCCGGGATCCCTGAGGTGGCTAGGGCAAAGTCTGCCCATGACGGCGGGGGCTGGGCTGCTGCGAGACGTGATGGTGCGGGAGGCGGGCTTGGATCCCGTGCGGCTGATCATGGCTCTGACCAGCGGCATTTTCTACTTCGGCCTGGGCTTGCTGACCTTTCGCCGGGCGGTTCGGGCAGCCAAGCGCCAAGGGATCCTGGGATCCCAGTAGAGGTCTGCAGGAGGGCATCTAGAGCGAACGTTGGTCGGGGGAGCGGTGCAGCAGGTGAGGGAAGTGGTATTCTACCGCTCCAGTGACCGGGTTGTTTTCGGGGAAAGCCATGCTCCGCCGGCTCAGCTCTTGCAGCGCCTTTTCAATTTCGTCAAAGTCGGCAGGTAAGTCGATAGCTATCTCCGCAAGGGTGAGGATCCCTTGCCGCTGTTGGGCTAGCCGCAGGATCTCCCGCATCAGAGCTTGACCTTTGAGGGGCTGAGGAGGTGCTGAGGTGGTTTTTGAGGAAGCTGGGGATGGGGAGGGTCGGGATCCCTGCAGGACGGCCAGCTTGAAGTTGTAGTTCTCCACCATGCCTGGGATCAAAAACAGGTCGATCAACTGCCCAATGCCCAACAGGCCAAAGGTGAACAGCCAGAGAACGCCTGTGCCGGTCTTGCCCAGGTAGAGGCGATGGACGCCACAGATCCCGAATATGCCCAACGCCCAGAGGATGTAGGCGGTACCGACGGATTTGGGTTCGGCGGGGGGCAGCAGGTAGCGAGAACTCATGGGGATTTGACGAGATAACTTTGAGCGGGTACTCCAAGTCTAAGTCTGTCATCTCCTGGCCTGGACGGGCAGAAGAGAACCGGCAAAACCAATCCCTTTACCTCTAAAAGCGAGCTTGGACCCCTTCTAGGCTACTGCCTGAGGGAGGGCAGCCTCAACGGGAAAAGAACCGGAATAATGAGATCTGAAGCTCCCCAAGCTCGAAGAACTCCGTCCTGCCATCGCGAACGGTGGGCACACTCATAGGGAAGGTCAATGCTCGAGCCAATTTTAATCGGGTTGAGCGCTGTGCTCTGGGGCCTCCTCTGGGGCTACGCTACACTGTTGGTTGTGCTGGTGAACTTTAAGGAGCAAGGATCGGTTTACGCCTACCCTATGCAGGCGGTGCTGGATCGCTTTGTCGAATCCTTGGGGCTGGGCTGGCTTAAGGATCTGCATGCCCTGCAACTGAGGCCGCTGCGCCAGATCAGCTATGCTCTGTTCGGCGCCGTCACCTTGGGGGTGGCTTTCATGCTCTGGGTGTTGGGCTGAGGCGATGCCCAGATCAACAGGCGCATTCGCGCAGCAACTGCAAATGCATCAACCCAACCCGAGTTCTCGACAGGCCCATCATGAACGCTGCTCAACTGGTCGCCATTCTCTCTACTGCCATTGCCACCGCCACACCGGTGGTCTTCGCCTGTGTGGGGGAAACCATTACCGAGCGGGCAGGGGTGATCAACCTCTCCGCAGAGGGGACGATCATGCTGGCCGCCATGGTTGGGTTCGCCGTGGCCAAGCTGACGGGAAGTCTGGCGTTGGGCTTTTTGGCTGCCGCCGCTGTGGGAGTGCTGTTTGCTGGGATTGTGGCCTTCGGCTCGCTGACCCTGAAGGGATCCCAAATTGCCATTGGTTTTGTCTTGGCCCTGTTGGGGGCGGATTTGTCTTCCTTTTTGGGCAATCCGTTCGTGCGGATCCCAGGGCCAACGGTGCCCAGCCTGCCGATCCCCTTCTTGAGAGAGGTGCCACTGCTGGGGCCGCTCCTGTTCCGAGGGGATCTGTTGCTGTACGCCAGCTACGCGCTCATCGGGGGAACTTGGTTCTTTTTTTATCGCACTCGGCCTGGCCTGATGTTGCGGGCCATGGGAGAACAGCCGGCAGCAGCCTTTGCCCGGGGCACCGATGTCATTTTCTGGCGCTATGTTTACACCCTTGTGGGGGGATCCCTATTGGGCTTGGCGGGGGCTGCCTTTTCTCTGGATTTCAAGGCCGGCTGGAGCCACCGACATACAGCAGGGTATGGCTGGATTGCTTTGGCCATCGTCATCTTCGGCGGCTGGAACCCCTTGCGGGTAGCCCTGGGGGCCTACCTGTTCGGCATTTTGCAGTCCTTTGCCGGAGTTGCCCAGACTACCATCCGCGCCGTGCCCACCCAAGTTTTTACGGTGGCTCCCTTTGTGTTGATGATTTTGGTGTTGGTGCTCACTTCTGGGGAATGGTGGGAGTACGGCTTGCGCGGGATCCCACCTCGGCTGCGGCGCTGGATCCAGCAGGCGGTGAAGGCCACTCCGCCGGCAGCTCTGGGGCAGCCGTTTGAACCGGGCTAGAGGTTGCTTCCGGCACTGCGGCTTGGGGGTCGCTGATCAGCCGGATCGGAGAGGGGAATCTGAAAGCGCTAGAAAATAGCCTGCAGTTTTTTAAGGCAAGCCTGGATCTGCGCCATCTCCGAGGGATCCAGCTTTTGGAAGCGCTCTTTCAAGTAGGCGACGTGGGCCGGGAAAATTTCCTCAAACAGTTTTTCCCCCGCTTCTGTCAGCACGACCTTAAAGCAGCGTCGGTTTTCCGGGGGCACTTCCCGGCGCACCAGCCCTTTTTGTTCCAGGCGATCCACAATGCCGGTCAGTGTCCCTTTGGTCACCAGCGTTTTTTGGGCCAGGACATTCATGGTCATCCCAGGGGTATTGCCGAGGGTCACCAACACATCAAATTGGGGGGCGGTCAGCCCCATTTGCCGAATATGAACCCCGGCATAATTTTCAAAGGCTTGGTAGGCCCGCGCCAGGTCTCGCAACAGCCCCAAAAAAGGCTCACGGGCCGCCGCCGGAACGGAGTCCTCAGGGTTGAGAACCTCGTCGCTTTGAAGAGGAGGAGAGTTAGCGGGAGTGGGCATGGTTGAAGATCGCTGTTCGCGTTGGTGGAACAGAGTCCTGAGGGAACTCAACCCCAAAGGACAGTCTCGGCTCTATGATAGCCCACCGTAGTACAGTTCTAACGCAAATTATGGTCATTTCGATCCAAGCCAGGATACTGCACCTATGCCTAAAACCCTAAAACATTGAATGCACTGGGCCAGAAGGCTTTTCAAGGACTCCGTCCCGCTGGCGCGACCAGTAGCTCGGGTATCTCATCCTAAACTGAAACGACTATGACGGTTATTCCGGCAGCAGCGAAAGAAGGGCTAGGGATCTTCAGGGCAGTTGCAGCACCTGAACGGGCGAACCGGCAGGGA
>NZ_JANSIH010000108.1:0-8092 GCF_047462075.1 Synechococcus sp. R55.2 | reverse complement strand
TAAGGAGGGGGTTCTGGTTTATCCGTGCTTTTATGAACTTTGGCTCGGCAATTCGTATTACTCCGCCTCGCGCGGGGGCAAGAGGTCGTCCACAGCAATCACTGCCTCGGGCTGCGCCACAGGCGCAATCGCCTCGCCCGACCGATAGACCGCCTGCTGCTGATAGCCGTAGCCGTAAGCGCGCCCTGCCATCGGCGCAGGCTCGCGAAACACCTCCAACACGCCCTCCACAAGGTTCACAATCCAGTATTCGGGGATGCCTGCCCACGCATAGAGGCTGGCTTTCGTATGGCGGTCTAAGCGCAGCGTCGCCTCGCTGACTTCCACCACCAGCACGGCGCGGGTAGGATGCGCACGGGCAAAGTCGCGGATGCTGCCTTCCACCACAGCGACATCGGGCAGCGGCTGGTCGCGCTCGCTGAGCGCCAACGGCAACTGCCCGCGAACCACATAGCCTTGACTAAATGCTTGCCGTAATGCCTCTTCACACAAGCTAATCGCAGTGGCGTGTGCGCTTTTCATGGGCAGCTCCTTTGGGATAAGTTCGCCGCCGATGAGTTCGATCTTCTCATCGGGGCGCAGGATGCCCGCGTCGTACATCCGCTCCAGTTCAGCGCGGGTGAAGGGGCGTGGAGATTGTCCACGCGCGGTAGGCTTCGGGCGCGACAGCACTTTCGCCATAGCCACAGTATACCCCCAAAGAGGCGTGCTTAAATAGAAAACGCCCGAGGCGTTGGCTCTGCCCTTTTCGGAGCCGCCTTCCCACAGAGCGTCGCTTCGAAGCTTCGGAGCCTTGACCGACGTTGCCGCCGATCCGAAGGCGTCCTATCACTCCTCGAGTGGGCGCGTCTGGTTCCGAGCGTTCCTATCCGCTGCTTGCGGTCGCCTTTGCTGGGGCGCAGGCTTCCGCATAACTCCTCGCGCGCCTTACGCAGGCTGCTTGCGCAGCGTTGCGGATACAGACTGCGCGAGGTTCCCAGCGGCAGGGACATCGCCTCTGCACTCGGGCTACGCCGTCGGGTTTCCCCAACGACGCTTATAATATACCACATCGCCGCCCCGTTTGTCAAGAGGTTAAGGGGGTGTTAAGGCGAATTTCGGCAAAATCCCGTAAAACTACGGGGTATATTGGTCATCCAGCCCATCAAAACATCTGTCGCAGATACTGGCTGAGGCTGAAGCCAGGCACGATGTCCGCCCCGACGAGGCACTTAACCAGATACCACAGCGCGAATGCGCTCAGCGACAGCAGCGTCAGAAACACCGCAAGCGCGACGCCCCCGACGAGTTTGGCTGTGCCCTCGCGCACGGCTTGCCGACGCTCGTACAACACCTCGCGCGACTCGCGCCGCCGATCGGGTCCCAGCAGGAACACGAAGTAGAACTGCGTGAAGTAGAGGGGGATGACCCCGCGGATGTCGAGCCAGTGGCGCTTTGGTGCGGTGTGGAACGCCTGCCGTATTGCGCGGTACTGGTCGGGGGTGAGGCTGCGCAGCGTCTCTGGCGGGATAGCTTCCCACAGGTGCTGCGTCAGCACATCGCGTTCGGGTTCGGGTTCGGCGGCACCCCTGAAGGCGTCTTCCAGCGTCGTGCGTGGCTCCTGACGGTTGCGTACCTGCGCCATCAGGGGGTAGTATCGGCGCAAGCAGGCGGTTTCTGCAGGCACTCGATGACGATGCGTCGCTCGGCGTCGCCCGTCGGAATGAGGCGCACACCCCATAGATGCGCGACAGGCAGCGACTCGCCCCAGAGTTCAAGCCGCTCCGCCCACTCAATCGCGGCGACGCCACTGCGCTCGAAGATCTCGTCCAGCCCCAGCGTGTGCAACTGCGCGGCGGTCTCGATGCGGTACAGGTCGATGTGAAACAGCGGCAGCCCGCGCAGGGTAGGGGGCTGTTGAATCGTATATTCGTGCGTGAGGGTGAAGGTCGGACTGCGCACAGGTTCCGTGATGCCCAGCCCGCGCGCCAGCCCGCGCACAAAAGTCGTCTTGCCTGCGCCAAGGTCGCCCCGCAGAAGGATTGCCGTGTCGGGCGCAAGCGTGCCCGCCCACTGCGCCGCGAACGCCTCCGTCGACGCAGGGCTGTCCGAAACAAACTCAGTCGAGGTCATCCTCGTAGCGCTCAAAGCGAATCAGCAGCACCTGCGGGTCAATCGGCAGGTTATGCTCGTGTATCAGTTGCAGGATGCGCATGTTGGTCTGCGCGACGACTTCGGACATCTCGCGGTTCATCTGCTCGATGCGCTCCAGCAGGCGCAGGATGATTTCGACGCCTGCGAGGTTCACGCCCATCTGTTGGGTCAGGCGTTGGATGCGGCGCAGGCGGGCGATGTCCGCTTCCGAGTAGAGACGCTTGCTGTTGCCCACGCGGTGCGGCTGCACCAGCCCCAGCCGCTCGTACAGGCGCAGCGTCTGCGGGTGCAGTCCGCACATGCGCGCCGCGACGCTAATCAGGTACACCGGCTCGTCCGAAGGCGTCTTCTTGTCCTTCATACCTTCACCTCCTGTGCCGCGCGGAGACGGCGCAACTCTTCGAGCAGTTCGCGCTCGCGGGTGCTAAGGTGCTTAGGCACGATGATGCGCGCGCGGGCGTACAGGTCGCCGATAGTGCCCTTGCCCAGCGGCAGCCCTTTGCCTGTGAGGCGGAAGCGCGCCCCGCTCTGCGTGCCTGCGGGGACGCGCATCTTGACCGTGCCGTGCGGCGTTTCCACCTGCACCTCGCCGCCCAGAATCGCCGTCAGGTAGTCGATGTCCACTTCGGTGTAGAGGTCGTCGCCTTTGCGTTCGAAGCGCGGGTCGGGCGCGAGTTTGATGCGCAGATAAAGGTCGCCGCGCTGTCCGTTCGCGCCTGCCGCGCCCTCGCCCGTCAGGCGCAGGCGCTGCCCCTCGGCGATGCCTGCGGGGATGTTGACCGTGAGGGTGCGCGTGCGCATCACGGCGCCTGTGCCGCGACAAGTCGGGCACGGCGCGCCGACGACGCCTGTGCCGTCGCACTCGTCGCAGTGCATCTCCAGCCCGAACATGCCGAACCGTCGGCGTCCCGTGCCGCCGCACGCGCGGCAGGTTTGCCGTCGGTTCGGCGCGACGCCTGTGCCGTTGCACGCACTGCACGGCTCCTCCACACTGACCTGAATCGTGCGGGTTGCGCCGCGAATGGCGTCCTGCAGGCTAATCTCAAGCGTTTGCTCGATGTCGCGCGGGGCGCGTTGCACGCGCAGCCCGCCGCCGAAGCCTCCCCCACGCAGCAGATTCTCGATGAATTCGCCGAAGTCGCCGAAGCCCCCAAACGGCGACTCGAACCCGCCTGGCTGGAAGTTCTCGCCGTACTGCTCGCGCATGCGCTGATAGGCTTGCCACTGCTCGCCGTAGCGGTCATATGCTGCGCGCTTTTCAGGGTCGGACAGTACTTGGTACGCTTCGTTGATCTCTTTGAACTTCTCTTCGGCGGCTTTGTCGCCGGGGTTGACATCGGGGTGATACTTGCGCGCGAGTTTGCGGTACGCCGCCTTGATTTCCTTCTCGTCGGCGTCCCGCGAGACGCCCAGAACCTGGTAGTAGTCCTTGAAGTCGCGCATCGGTTTCACCCCCTACAGGGGCGCGGCGGGGTCGCCGCCGCGCCATAGGCGTTTACTTCTCCTCGCGGTACTCGGCGTCGATCACATCGTCGCCGCTTGTGCCGCTGGTCGCGCCTGCGGTTGCGCCTGTGTCGCTGGCGTAGCCTGCCGTGCGCTGCTGGTAGAGTTGCTCCGTGATGCGGTAGGTCAGGCTCTCCAGTTCGCTCATCAGGCTGATGGCGCGTTCGGCGTTCTGCTGCTGAATCGCCTCGCGGATGTCGCGGATGAGCGTCTCAGCGCGTTCGCGGTCGCTTGCGCTAATCGCCTCGCCCTGCTCCTTGAGCAGTCGCTCGGTATCGATAGCGAGCCGTTCGGCGCGGTTGAGTTGCTCGGCTTGCTCGCGCAGTTGGCGGTCGCGTTCGGCGTTCGCCTCCGCTTCGCGCACCATGCGCTCCACCTCCTCGCGCGTGAGGTTCGTCGAGCCTGTGATGCGGATGCTCTGCTGGCGTCCCGTGCCGAGGTCTTTCGCCGAGACCTGCAGGATGCCGTTGGCGTCGATGTCGAAGGTCACCTCGATTTGCGGCACGCCTGCAGGCGCGGGCGGAATGCCGTCCAAGTGGAACACGCCGAGCAGTTTGTTGTCGCGCGCCATCGGTCGCTCGCCTTGATAGACGCGCACCTCCACGCTGGTCTGCCCATCGGCGGCGGTGGTGAAGATTTCGCTCTTGCGCGTCGGAATGGTCGTGTTGCGCGGGATCAGCACGGTGAAGATGCCGCCCTTGGTCTCGATGCCCAGCGAGAGCGGGGTGACATCCAGCAGCACGATGTCCTTGACCTCGCCCGACAGCACGCCCGCCTGAATCGCCGCGCCGATGGCGACCACCTCGTCGGGGTTGACGCCCTTATGCGGCTCCTTGCCCGTGATCTGGCGCACCATCTCCTGCACTTTGGGGATGCGCGTCGAGCCGCCCACCAGCACCACCTCGTCGACATCGCTCGGCTTGAGACCAGCGTCCTCCAACGCGCGGAAGATGGGTCCCTTGAGCCGCTCGAACAGGTCGGCGCACAGGTCTTCGAACTTCGCGCGGGTGAGCGTCATATCGAGGTGCTTGGGTCCGCTCGCGTCTGCCGTGATGAACGGCAAGTTGATCGTGGTGGTCGTCACGGTGGAGAGTTCGATTTTGGCGCGTTCGGCGGCTTCCTTGAGGCGTTGCAGCGCCTGGCGGTCTTGGCGCAGGTCGATGCCGTGCTCTTTCTTGAACTCGTCGGCGAGGTAATCGACGATGCGCTGGTCGAAGTCGTCGCCGCCAAGGTGCGTATCGCCCGAAGTGGACTTCACCTCGAACACGCCGTCGCCGACTTCCAGAATCGAGACATCGAAGGTGCCGCCGCCGAGGTCGAACACGAGGATGGTCTCGTTGCTCTTCTTGTCCAGTCCGTAGGCGAGCGCGGCGGCGGTCGGCTCGTTGATGATGCGCAGCACCTTCAGCCCCGCGATTTCGCCCGCGTTTTTGGTGGCGGTGCGCTGCGCGTCGTTGAAGTAGGCGGGCACGGTAATCACCGCCGCGTCCACCTTTTCGCCCAAGTAGGCTTCGGCGTCCGCCTTGAGTTTCTGCAGCACCATCGCCGAGATCTCTTCGGGGCGCAGCGTCTTATCGAGCGCGGGGATCTGCACTGCCGCGTCGCCCTTGCTGTCGGCGACCACCTTGTAGGGCACGCGCTTGCGCTCTTCCTCCACCTCGTCGTAGCGTCGCCCGATGAAGCGTTTGATGGAGAAAATCGTGTTTTCGGGGTTCACGACGGCTTGGCGCTTGGCAGGCGCGCCCACCAGCCGCTCGCCCGTCTTGGTGAAGCCCACCACCGACGGGCACAGGCGACCGCCCTCCGCCGTCGGAATCACCACAGGCTCGCCGCCCTCCAGCACGGCAATCACCGAGTTCGTCGTCCCTAAGTCAATCCCAACAACCTTACCCATAGTCAGTGCCTCCTATCGTCATTTTCGTGCGCTGCGGAAAGTTTCCACAGCCTTCGATACCTCACGCGCGGGGGAAAAGTTCCCGTTTTCTGAGCGTATGCATTATACCTGACTTGAGTGCATTATTGTCAAGTAGTGGCACGGATACACGCGAACTCATTTGGCGAAGCCGATTCGGGGGCTTTTGTGGGGTTGTGGTTCCCGCGTTTGTTGAACACCCACAGCAGTTCGCGTCTCTTAACACACTGCCAAAAACGTGGGGCGCACAATTCTGCCATTCTGGTTCTGCCCGTCGGAGCCGCGCCCCAGCGTATGGGAGCAGGATCAGTTCAGCACGGGCGACCCCAGCTATCGCGGCGCGGGCACTTCCTACGCTTATAAGTCGCGCCTGACGACCGACTGCCCGCCGAACACGCCCGCGAACTGTCGCGGCAACTTGGCAGGCGTGTCGCAAGCCGCCATCGATAACCCTGCAGGAGTCTGGCTCTTCTGGGACGCCGACTCGGACTACAGCCGCCACACCGACAAATCTCGCGGCGGCTGGCGCGGCGCGCCTGACTGTCGCTGGGAGGGCGTCACCAAAGGTCAGATGGCTGCCTACGCCGATGGGCACGCCAAACTAACGATAGGCATTCCGCGCCCGCAGTGGTACGAGAACATGGCGCTGGATGGCAAAGTCTATGTGCCGTTCCAAGGCTGTCCGTAGCCGATAACACGGGAACGCCCAACGCCGCGCGTTCCCCCGCGCCTAAAACCCTACTATTTGCGCGCTGTCCACACCCTCTAACTGCCGAATCTGCGCGAACGCTTCGGGCGGAATCGGGTTATCCACCTGCAGAATCATCACCGCGCGCCCGCCCATCGACTCGCGCCCCACATGCATCCCCGCGATGTTCACCTGATAGTTGCCCAGCAGCGTGCCCACACGCCCGATGATGCCCGGGCGATCCTGGTGTTCCGTCAACAGCAGGATGCCTTCGGGGCGGATGTCCACGAACAGGTCGTTCAGGTGCGTGATGCGCAGGTCGGCGCGCCCGAAGACCGTGCCCGTGAGTTTCTGCGCGCCGCTTTGCGTGTACGCGGTGAGCGTGAGTGTGTCAGGGTAGAGTTCCGTTTCGGGGCGCACGCTCCACTCCAGTTGCACCCCGCGCTGCTGGGCAATCAGCGGCGCGTTCACCAAGTTCACGGGCGTATCCGTCGTGCGCTGGAGGAGTCCTGCGAGCGCGGCGCGCGCAACCAGGTCCAACGGAAGGTCGCCCCACTCGCCCGAGAAGACCGCGTGCAGGCGTTCAATCGGCGTATCGGCGAGCTGGCTGTGCAGGATGCCCATGCGCTTTGCCAGCTCCAGATACGGCTCCACCCGCGCCATCAGCTCAGCAGGAATCGGCGGTAGGTTCACGGGGCTGCGTGGCGCGCCGCCCTGTAGCACCGCCACAATCTGCTCCGCCACATCGACGGCGACCTTCACCTGCGCCTCGACGGTGGACGCGCCCAAGTGCGGGGTCAGCACATTCTGCGGCTGGTGCAAGAGCTTCAGGTCAGGCGGCGGCGGTTCGGTGGGGAACACATCGAGCGCCGCGCCCGCCACATGCCCCGACTCGATGAATTCTGCAAGCGCCTCGGCGTCAATTAGCTCGCCCCGTGCGCAGTTGATGATGCGCACGCCAGGCTTAGTGAGCGCGAGCCGCTCGCGGTTGAGCAAGCCGCGCGTTTCGGGGGTCAGCGGCGCGTGCAGGGTGATGAAGTCGCTCTCGCGCAGCAGTGTCTCCAGTGTGGCAGGCTCCGCGCCCAGTTGACGCATATGCGCGTCGGGCACGAAGGGGTCATAGGCGACGATGCGCATGCCGAACGCGCGGGCGCGCCGCGCCACCTCGCGCCCGATCTTGCCCATGCCGATAATCCCCAGCGTCTTGCGCGAGAGTTCAACGCCTGTGAACTGCGTGCGTTTCCACTCGCCCGCGCGCAGCGAGCGGTCTGCCTGCGGGATGTAGCGCGCCAGCGCGAGCAGGTGCGCCATCGTGAGTTCCGCAGCGGCGATGGTGTTGCCCTCAGGCGAGTTGACCACCACGATACCGCGCTGTGTGGCGGCGTCCACATCGATGTTGTCCACGCCGACGCCCGCGCGCCCGATGACCTTCAGGCGCACGCCCCGCGCAATCACTTCTGCGTCCACCCGCGTCTGCGAGCGCACCATTAGCGCGTCGTACTCGCCGATACACTCCAGCAGCGCCTCACGCGGTAGGTTCGGACGGTAGTCCACCGCCGCCGCTTGGCGCAAGACCGCCAAGCCCTCTTCCGCCACCGAATCGCTCACCAGCACGCGCATTATTCGAGAGTGTACCTCATGGGGTATACTCATGCCTGCAGGCTTGTTGCACGAGGGTATTCGGGCAAGCGGAAGCGTGGCTCTGCCCCCCTCCCTAAAGGTTCTGATAAGGGTACAGCACTTGGGTTCGCTGCGTGGGGAACAGACGCGCTTTTTTCGCCCTCACCCCCAGCCCCTCTCCCACGCTGTGGGAGAGGGGAGCCGCGCGCTGACCTGTTTGGAGTGCTGAAGCGTTA
>NZ_JANSIH010000107.1:0-999 GCF_047462075.1 Synechococcus sp. R55.2 | reverse complement strand
ACGCTATCAACTGGCCGCCCACTGGGCCGCTGCCGACGGTTGGCGCAATGGGTACCTGTGGCTGTTTAACCAAACCCGTGCCGGTGGCCTGAGTGGGGATGCTGATGGAAGCGCGCCGCCGCAACCAGCTTCCTCCAGTTCTCTATCGGACTATCAGCGGGCCAATCACCATGCTGTAGCAGCAGAGTTACTCGGCTCTGTGCTGGCGGATCCCACCGCCCCTGCCCATCTTCAGGAAGAAAGCCTGTACCGGCAGGTGCTGATCCTCTACCGCCAGTACACCACCTACCCTCCCGAGGAAACGGCAGCCATCTATCCGCTGCCGGGCTTCCCCCCAGGAGTGACAGAAGATACCAGCTTGTTCGACACGTCACTGCCGGACTACGTGGATCCTGGCAGCCTCAGCTACAGCTACTTTCTGGAAGCCAAAGCCCTGCAGGATGGCTATGCCCGCCAGGCGATCTACGCCGGCAATGAGCTGCTGAACCGCTTCCCCCAGAGCCGCTATGCTGGGGATGTGCTCATGGCTCTGTACGGCCTGACGGGAGATGTCGCCTTCCTAGGACGGCTGCTGACGCAGTTTCCTGATAGCGAGCGCGCTCTGGAGGCAGCGCTTGAGCTGGGGCCCGTCAGCCACTGAGTCTTTAAGCGTACCGCAGCTTTGCAGCTTTATAGCCTCTTCACAGAGCCTTCATGAAAGGCAAATAGGGGTATTCTTGGACGAGAGCTGTCTTGCGAGATCCAGGGAGAAAGGCTTTATCTCCCCTTTGTCTCGGCGGATCTGGACTAGCTTGGGTTGAGTTTCCTTGGGCTGCCATGGGCTGATGGATCCTGCCACCTTTCTGGAGCACTATGGGTTTGAGCTGGAAGGTCAACCCAGCCAGGTTTGGGTGGAGCGCTGGAGCCAGTTGTTCCCGGATCTTTGGATCCCGGCAGCCTTGCTAGAAGCCCTCTACCAGGGGCGGTACAAGGCCACCTCTGTGGAGCAGCTTCTCCGCC
>NZ_JANSIH010000106.1:0-1001 GCF_047462075.1 Synechococcus sp. R55.2 | reverse complement strand
ACACCAGAACATTCAGTCCCAGCGTGACGTACAGCACCCTCTGCACTTGGCGCTGACGGCGGCTGGCTATGGCAGCAGAATCCAGAAAGCTCACTGCAGCTCGGGCGGGGATCCACAGATATCCTGCTTTATTCTGTCACCGACCTCAATAGGGGTAAGGGAGGGTACCCTAAAAGCAAGCTGCTAAGGCTTAGTCAAGTGGCCGCCGATTGGGGAGCGAACTCTGAGTATGCACGTTGCTGTGGTAGGCGCTGGCTATGTGGGCCTGGTAACAGGGGCTTGCCTGGCTCACCTAGGAAATAGCGTTATCTGTGTGGACAACAACCCCGCCAAGATTGAAGGGCTGCAGCGGGGTCGCCTGCCCATCTACGAGCCCGGCCTGGAAGAGCTGGTGCGGGAGGGAACTGCGGCGGGTCGGCTGCACTTTAGCACCGATCTGGGCTCTGGGATCCAGGCCAGCGAGGTGGTGTTTATTGCCGTGGGCACCCCGGCCCTGCCCAGCGGGGATCCCGATCTGCGCTACGTGGAAGCAGTGGCGCGGGAAATTGGCCAGCATCTGGACGAGCACTATCGGGTCATTGTCAACAAATCCACTGTGCCCATTGGCTCTGGGGACTGGGTGCGCATGCTCATTTTGGACGGGGCCGCCGAAGCCGCCAAGCAGCGGCTGAGCAGCCGAGAAGTGGGGAGGGATCCTGAGGCCAGATCCCTGACCTTGGAGCTCTCGCCTTGGACGCCGCAGTTTGACGTGGTGAGCAACCCCGAGTTCCTACGGGAGGGCAGTGCCATCCAAGATACCTTCTACCCGGATCGCATTGTGATTGGCTCTAACAGCCCCCGCGCCATTGAAATCATGCGGCAGCTGTATGAACCCATCCTCAACCGCCAGCAGGGCCTGCAAGGGGATCCCGTGCCTTTGCTGGTGACCGACCTGGCTTCTGCCGAAATGATCAAGTATGCCGCCAACGCCTTCCTGGCCACCAAGATTAGCTTCATCAACG
>NZ_JANSIH010000105.1:0-1005 GCF_047462075.1 Synechococcus sp. R55.2 | reverse complement strand
CAAGTCTACGCCAGATGGCAGGTTGCGCATTGGATAAACTGCACGGAATTTTGAGGGCAGTTTATTGGGTAAAGCGTACAAAGCTGAGAGGCTTCACAGCTGTGGATAAACGCGAGCGGCGCAGAGCTGCGCAGCAGGGCTTGGCAATGACCTACTCTCCCAATCCGTCGCCAGATCAGTACCATCGGCGCTGGCGGACTTAACTGCCGAGTTCGGGATGGGTTCGGGTGTACCTCCGCCGCTTCTATCACCAAGCGCTGCTGCGCACCTCAGCGCCGCCGCGCCAAGCTGCACAGCCTATCATGCCACACCAACAAGCA
This sequence comes from Synechococcus sp. R55.2, assembly GCF_047462075.1. Taxonomy (NCBI): domain Bacteria; kingdom Bacillati; phylum Cyanobacteriota; class Cyanophyceae; order Synechococcales; family Synechococcaceae; genus Synechococcus; species Synechococcus sp. R55.2. Next base: position 685 of record NZ_JANSIH010000105.1, on the reverse strand, counting down.
GCGCCGCCAGAGCGACCATTTCTCCGCAAGCACATGACGACAAGGCCTCGACCATTAGTACGGGTCGGCTCACGCATCTCTGCGCTTACACCTCCCGCCTATCTAGCACGTCGTCTGCGTGCGGTCTTACCTCTCTCGAGTGAGGGAACTCATCTTGGGGCGAGCTTCCCGCTTAGATGCTTTCAGCGGTTATCCCTGCCGCAGGTGGCTACCGAGCGATGCCGTTGGCACGACAACTCGCACACCAGCGCTGCGTCCAGCTCGGTCCTCTCGTACTAGAGCCAGCTCCCCTCAATTCCCTTCCGCCCACAGTGGATAGAGACCGACCTGTCTCACGACGGTCTGAACCCAGCTCACGTACCGCTTTAATGGGCGAACAGCCCAACCCTTGGGACCTTATCCAGCCCCAGGATGCGATGAGCCGACATCGAGGTGCCGAGCGAAGTCGTCGATGTGAACTCTTGGACTTCACCAGCCTGTTATCCCCGGGGTAGCTTTTATCCGATAAGCCACGACCCTTCCACTCGGTATCGTGGGATCACTCAGCCCGACTTTCGTCTCTGCTCGACCTGTTTGTCTCGCAGTCAAGCTCCCTTTTGCCTGTACACTCAACGGTGGGTTTCCATTCCACCTGAGGGAACCTTTGCGCGCCTCCGTTACCTTTTAGGAGGCGACCGCCCCAGTC
>NZ_JANSIH010000104.1:0-1005 GCF_047462075.1 Synechococcus sp. R55.2 | reverse complement strand
CAAGCTCTCCATCCTCAGCCCGTAGAAAACGGTGGAAGGGGCAGTAGCCGGCATTGCCGCCAGCATGGCCCTGGCCGTGGCCGGAGCCCACGCCCTGAGCTGGCCCTGGAGCTGGCTGAGCGGCAGCGTGTTGGGGTTTTTGATCGGGTTGACCAGCCTGCTGGGCGACCTGACCGAATCGCTGATGAAGCGAGATGCCGGCGTCAAAGATTCCGGGGATCTGATCCCGGGCCACGGCGGCATCTTGGATCGGGGAGACAGTTATGTGTTCACCGCACCACTGGTGTTTTACTTCATGGAATGGCTCAACGCTTACTCTGGCCTCTAGGGCCGTTTCGTAAGCCTGCCAAAACCCAAGAACGCACACCAGTTACAGGTGCAGGAGATCCTCAATTCAAAATGGCCTGGCACTCGGGACTCTCTAAAAACACCTCTCGCGAAATGGAGTCTCCGAAGTATCCCAGAGGCGTGACCACTATTCTTGGCTGCTTCAGGCGAAACTCAGTCTCGTCGTAAACCACCAGTTGGCTGATACCGAAAATGGGATCTGCCGCCACCTGGAGAATACGGGCCTTCCGCTGGATAACTTGGGGGGTCTCTACCTCCAGTTCAGAAGGGGTCAGGAGGCGATCCAAACCGAAGAATAGCCGTCCACTTCGACCCACATAAATCTCCTCTGAGTCATCGAACTTCTCTGTACCCACAAAGCAAAAGCTATAGGTGGTGTATGGGATGAAATACAGGCCTACCAACTGGGATTGGCTATTAGACTGAGAGGGGGTTCGCTCGAAGTACGAAAGCAACAAATCTGCTAACAACTGGGGCGCGGATTGGTTATCAGACTGAGAGTAGGTGTAGGAACCCAAACTCAAGCAAGCCTCAAAACCTACCAAAGAGCCTAGATGAGATACCCCCTGACAAATCAGGATGTCACCATCTAAGCTCTCCTGGTCCTGTTGCGCCAAGGCAGGGATCCCAGGGGATAGAGCCATCAGAGCCATCAGG
>NZ_JANSIH010000103.1:0-8188 GCF_047462075.1 Synechococcus sp. R55.2 | reverse complement strand
GAAGATGGCATCCACCGCCACATTGGCCAGCCGCTTTTGCTCTGACAAGGGGATCCCCAATTTCTCGAAGGTCTCCAGCAGCACCGGATCCACTTCGTCCAGGCTCTTTTTCTTGGGCTGCACCTTGGGGGCCGAGTAGTAGACAATGTTTTGGTAGTCAATGGGCGGGTAGCTGACGTTGGGCCAGGTGGGCTCGCTCATCTTCAGCCACTGGCGGTAGGCCCGCAGCCGGAACTCTAGCATAAAGTCCGGCTCCCCTTTCTTGGCCCAGATCTGCCGAATCACCTCTTCGTTCAAGCCTTTGCCAATCGACTCAGAGGGGATGTCGGTTACAAAGCCGTACTTGTAGGGCTGGTTGACCAGGGCGCGGACACTTGTAGACATGGATGGCTCTCAGAGAGTGACAGGGTAGAAACGCGACCAAGCTAGATGGCCAAATAAAACAACAGAGTTGTTGTTTAACTGATCCTCAGGTTACTTTAGCAATGATCCCGTTGTCAAAATAGCAGAGAGCTGTGCTGGCAGCGGCAGCCGATTAACCCAGTCTAACCAGGAGGGCGAGGGTGGACAGCACGCGCAAGATCACCGGGCAGGTCGCTCAACCCGCTTCGAGTAAGCAGGCCATCTTGGTCTACCTGCGCAAGGCGGGGCAGGCCAACGCCCAAACGCTGGCAGAGCACCTGCGCATTTCTCCCCAGGCCATCCGCCGCCACCTCAAGGATCTGGAGGCAGAGGGGTTGATCCAACATATCGCTCAACCCAATGGCCTAGGCCGCCCCCAGCATCTCTATCAGCTCAGTCCCTTGGGAGAAGAGCAATTTCCCGCCAGCTACGATGAGTTTGCCCTTGGTCTGCTCAACACCCTGGCCGAAACTCTGGGATCCGAGCAGATGGGATCCCTTCTCCACCACCAGTGGCAGCGCAAAGCCCGGGAGTATCAGGCCCAGCTGGGATCCGGATCCCTGCGGGAGCGGCTGGAGCGTTTGGTGCAGTTGCGCCAGGCAGAGGGTTACATGGCGGAGTACTACCCCTATCCTGCCGACCTGACTGTGCCGATGGCAGCAGAGGGATCCGAGTATTACGTCGAGCAGTATGTGTTGGTTGAGCACAATTGCGCCATTGCCCAGATTGCCCACACCTTTCCCAGCGTCTGCGGCCACGAGCTGGAGATGTTTGCTGCCGCCTTGCCCGATTGCCGAGTAGAGCGCATCACCTGGCAGGTGCAGGGAGAACACCCCTGCGGCTACTGGATTGCCAAGCCGGCGGCTCGGTCGGCTTAAGACTTCCCGCTGGTCTCTCCGCCAGGAAACCGGATCCCTGAGGTGTCAAACGAGGTTTTTTCGGGTATAGTTATCTCGTACAGGTTTTAAGTTTGCTCTCCGCATGGTCTGGCGCGCTTCCTTTTTTGGCTACTTTACCTTTCCCTGGCAACGACCAGGGCGGAAGGGTGGCGCGTAAACTAAAGACCTAGGTTTACCCGAGTCAGTCCTGAAGCCCTGAGCCCAGCGCCAGGGCTTTTTTGATGGCTCGACGACCCCATCCACCCACTTGCACACTAAGGACAGTTCCATGCCCCCCCAAACCGACAATTGCAACATCCAAGAGGTGACTCCCTTGATTGCCCCTGCTGCTGTCAAGGCCAAGCTGCCCCTTACGGAAACGGCAGCGCAAGTGGTGCTCTCCACTCGGCAAGCCATCCGCGACATCATCCACGGACGGGATCTCCATCGCTTGGTGGTGATCGTCGGCCCCTGTTCCATCCACGATCCCGCAGCGGCTCTGGAGTATGCCCATCGCCTCAAGCGGGTGGCCGACCAAACTCGGGAGCACCTGGTGATCGTTATGCGCACGTATTTTGAGAAACCCCGCACCACGGTGGGCTGGAAGGGCCTGATCAACGATCCCCACCTGGATGGTTCGTGCGACATTGCCACCGGCTTGCAACTGGCCCGTTCCATTCTCCTGCAGATCAACGAGCTGGGCCTGGCCTGTGCTACCGAGATGCTGGATCCGGTGACCCCTCAATACACGGCGGATCTGGTGAGCTGGGCGGCCATTGGCGCCAGAACCATCGAAAGCCAAACTCACCGGGAAATGGCCAGCGGTCTCTCCATGCCTGTGGGCTTCAAAAACGGCACCGATGGACGGCTGGAAATCGCTCTCAATGCCATCCTCTCCGCCAGCCATCCCCACAGTTTCTTGGGCATTGGCCAAGATGGCATGACGGCTTTGGTAAAAACCACCGGCAACCCGGATCGACACATTGTGTTGCGGGGGGGAGGGGGCAAGACCAACTACGGCCCGGAAGATGTGGCGCGGGCAGCACTGCTGATGAAGGATCAAGGGATCCCTCGCTCGGTGATGGTGGACTGCTCCCATGACAACTCCCACAAAAATTACCGCAACCAGGGATCCGTCTGTCGGGCGGTGCTACAGCAGTACCAGGCGGGGCAGCGGGCTTTGATGGGACTGATGCTGGAGAGCAACCTCTATCCGGGCAAGCAAACCTGGCATGAGGGGGCACCGCTCCAGTACGGGGTTTCCATCACCGATGGCTGCATCGGCTGGGAAGAGACGGAAGATCTGTTGCGGGAGATGGCGGCGACCGTAGAGGGAAGAGCGTTGGCCCTCAGCCGCTGAGGGACGGGGATCCCGGAGTTTGTTAAAGAATCAAAAAGGAAATGGGGACAAGGGGCAGCCTGCTCCTAGGGTCGAGCCAAGGTTTCGTTGTTTCGCCAGGCCCTGCGGGATAGGGTCTCCAGGTCGAGCTGGGAGGTTGTGATGGAGCTACAGATCCCCACCAGTGTTAGCAGCGACGGTCAGCAGCCCTATCCGGATCCCGATCGGATCCCTCGGCGACCCCCCGAGCAGTTGCGGGATCGGCTGATCGTCTCCGGCCTGCGCTACTACGGTTATACCGGTTTTGATGAGGCGGAACGGGCTTTGGGGCAATGGTTTGAGGTGGATTTCGAGTTGTGGGCGGATCTGCGCCCGGCTGCTCTCAGCGGCCAACTGTGTGATAGCCTCGACTACCGTTCTGCAGTGGCCGGGATTGCGGAACTGGTGAAAAGCAATCAGTTTGTGCTGATCGAGAGCTTGGCGGAGGCGATTGCCGAAATGGTGCTGCGGGAGACAGGGGCCAGCAAAGCTAAGATCCGATTGACCAAGTGTCATCCCCCGATCCCGGAGCTGACGGGGCGGGTTACTGTGGAGATCGTTCGTCCCTAAAACTTCTCTTAGCCCTTTTCTACCGACCTTGTGCTTGTTCTAGAACTCGCCTCTCCTACCTCTAAGGACTGGATCGACCAGGCCATCCGGCACATCGATCTGGTCTTGCTAGACCACGCCAACTGTGAGAAAAAAGCAGCGGGCAACGCCCTCAGTCTGCTCTTTCGCTACCCGGCTAACGGGCGTTTGGTGGAAACCCTCTCGCCGCTGGCGCGGGAGGAGCTGCAGCATTTTGAGCGGGTGCATCGCCACCTGCAACGGCTGGGGATCCCCATCAAGCCCTTGTCGGCTGCGCCCTATGCCGGTCGTCTGAACCAACACCTGCGCCGCTCCGAGCCGGAGCATCTGTTGGATACCCTGCTGGTGGCAGCCATTATCGAGGCCCGCAGCCACGAACGCTTGGGCCTGTTGGGGATCCACGCGCCCGACCCAGAGCTGCGGCAGTTTTATCTCTGGCTGGCGGCTGCGGAGGAGCGCCATTGGCAGCTTTATTTGGATTTGGCGTTGGAGCAGTTTCCCGCCGATCAGGTGCAGGAGCGGCTCGATACTCTACTCCAGGTGGAGGCCGAGATCTTGTCTTCCCTTCACCCCGAACCCCGTGTTCACAGCTAGCCCCACTCCGTTTCCCCCCGCGGTGCAGCTCCCATGTTCCAAGCGACGCGGCAGTGGTTGGCCTTCTGGTATACAACGGTTACGGCAGTGTTGCTGCTGTTGTTTGCCGGCAGCTTCTATTGGTACGTGCAGTCAACCCTGATCGAGCGGGTGGACGATACCCTTGGCCATGTGGTGGAGATTGTCGAGCGGTCTTTGGTGGTGGATGAGAGCCTCTTGGATCCGCAGCAGGCCCGCCGCAGCTTAGAGGCCAGCTTTCGGGATGATCCCAGCACCCTAGAGGACGATCACATCGACTTGGAGTGGTTCGGCCCTCAGGGAACGCTCATCTGGTCCACGGTACCCGGCGGGATCCCTGCCCCCCTGTTGACCGAGGGATCCCTGCACACTGCCCGTATCGCCCCTGGGTATTGGCTGCGCCAGTTCACCGAGCCGATTGTGGCCGGTGGGAAGCTGCTGGGCTATCTGCGGGTCAGCCATCCTTGGTTTGAGGTGAGCAAGCCAACGCGACAGTTGATCCGGGATCTTTCCCTGTGGGTGGTGGCCGGTTTGACGGGTGTGGGGGCCATTGGCTGGATGCTCTCCGGTTTGGCCATGCAACCCATCCGGCAGTCTTATCAGCAGCTCAAGCAATTTACCGCCGACGCCTCTCACGAGCTGCGCAGCCCCTTGGCCAGCATTCAAACCGCGGTACAGGTGGCTTTGGCAGATTCCCAATTGGATGCCGACACCCGGCAGCGCTGGCAGATGGTGGAGCGGTTGTGTTTACGGCTGGGTCGTCTGGTGGATGACCTGCTGTTTCTGGCCCGCCACGACAGCGGTATGGTGCCTTTCCAACCCCGTTGCTGTGCGCTGGATGCTCTGCTGCTGCAGGTGGTGGAGGAGCTGCAGGGCCTGGCCAACCAAAAACAGATCCGCTTGAAGCTGGAGATTGCTGCCCCTGAGAGCGGGACGGAACCTTCTCCCGCCCAAGTGGATCCCTTCGGTTTTTGGGGAGATGAAGATCAATTGGCCCGCCTGTTCACCAACCTGATTGAAAACGCCCTTCTCCACACTCCCCCGCAAGGAGAGGTGCAGGTGAGGCTGGAACAACGGCTGCGCTCCGGATCCCCAGAGCTGGTGGTGCGGGTACAAGATACCGGGCCAGGGATCCCCCCCCAGGCTCTGCCCCATGTGTTCGATCGCTTTTATCGAGCAGATCCGGCTCGCAGCGGGGATCCCGGTCGCCTCTCAGGGTCAGGTTTGGGGCTGGCAATTGTCAGAAGCATTGCCCAGCAGCATCAAGGTCAAGTGCAGGTGGAGAGTAAGCTGGGCCAGGGATCCAGCTTTGAGGTCATTTTGCCGCAGCGACAGTTGGAAATCTGTACCCCAGAGAGGGTCTGAAAGTGCTCTGGAAAACAGACAGTCCTCAGTCAATATGCTAGCTTTAAGCCGAAAATTGACTTGGTTTTTATTCAGAACCGTATTGGCCCGGTTGAACTGAATTTCTGGGTGTCAAAGACCTTCTCTTAACCTTTGCTTTCCAGATTTAAGAATCTCTCTTTTTCCCCGATAAAACGGCAGAGATGGGATCGGATCCCAGGCTCTTGCCCTTCTCAGCCGGCTGCTGAGCTGTTGATTGGGTGATGAGTGAGTGCAGTCCGCCCGCGCAGCCCCACAATTTCCCATTGAATCCTGTGCCAGGAAAACGTTATGTATCGCTTCCAGGTTCGTGCCATCACCCAGCCGGGCGAGAGAATTGCCTTGGTGGGATCCAGCGCAAAATTGGGCTCCTGGGATCCCTGCCATTGCATTTGGCTGCAAACGGATCCGACTCGCTATCCGCTGTGGTGGGTAGAGTTGCCGTTGAGCCCGGCAGATGGCGCGCCCGGCCCGCTGTTACCCTACAGTGGATGTTTAAAAGAAACTCCTCGAGTGGAGTACCGATATCTGCGCGTGCAAGCCGGTGGCGAAGTGATTTGGGAATCCACCGCTGTCAATCGCTGGGTGCCCCTTGAACCAGAACCTTTACCGGCAGTTTTGATTGTCGAGGATGGAGAGTTTGGCCAGATCCCTGCCTATCCTTACGGCTATTTTGCCGATCCCATTCCTGAGGTCGAACCGGAAAATCCGCAAGGGCTAAAAGTCGTCATTTTGGGCAGCTCCGTTGCCCTGGGGTGCAGCGCTTGGCTGTTGCGAGGTTGGGCTTGGCTGTTGCAGAAAGCTCTGCAAGAACGCTATGGCCATCAAGTGCGAAATCTCTCTGAACTGGGGGCAAACGTCAGCCGAACTCTGTTGCGGTTTGAACAGGTAGTGATCCCTGAACGTCCTGATGTCGTTATTGTTGCCCTGTCCTTGGGAAATGAAGGCTTGGTATCGGCCTTGCCCCAGCATCGCCGCGCCCTGCAGAGGCGGTTTGAAAACGGCCTGCAGCGGCTAATTCAGCGAATTCAAGACATTGGAGCCTTGCCAGTTCTGGGAGGGGTTTATCCCCATGCAAACTACGGCCCAGAACAGCATCTTCTTTTGCAAGAAACTCAGCAAAGAATGCTCAGCTGGGGATGCCCTGTGTTCAATTGGCTGCCTCATTTGGAAGATGGACAGGGCCGCTGGAAACCAGACCTTGCTTTTGACCCAGCTCACCCCAATTCCAAGGGTCATCAGGTCATGTTTGAGGCCATCGATCTCTCTCTTCTGGATCCCAGCCAAGTTAGCTCGGCTCGTGGCAAGCTCCCTCAACCCATTGGGGAGCAGGTCATTTTTGAAGAGGAGCATGGTTTTTGGGTAACCGTAGAGACGGGCAAAAATCAATTTCGCATCGTGAATGTAACTCCCTATCCCTATACCATCACGCCCACTTGGCAGCCTTTGCAAGCCGCTTTCCAAAAAGCACGTCTACAACCGGGTCTGTATGTTGGCAGAAGCGATGAAAGGATAGGGGATGCGACCCTATATTCACTTTCCATACGAGAAGATGGTTCAGTGCAAACAACCCTCTCCATTCCTGCGGATGCCGATCTTGTCTTCTCCCCAGTAGCCCAGTTCTTTTCCTCAGCAGCAGTAGAAACGATCTTCGAGGATGGATCGTTGATCCTTCTCAAGCTCAGTGGATCCTCAGAAGGCTCTTCTGATCCCATACCTCGCCTGTGCGTGATCAACCAGAGCAATCACGAGTACAACATCCACCCCATGTGGAAGGAAGTGCGGGCTGCTCTCAAAGCCATGCCGATGGGTGTTTACGAAGATCCGAGCCACCGGGAAGCTCTCTTCCGCACCTTGATGATCGGGGAAGGCGGCCTCGAAAGCCGGGTAAAGACTGCTCCCGAATCGGTCATGCTGCTGGAATACACCTGCAAATTATCGGATATTCATCGTGTTGCCATTGTGCCGTTAGGGGATCGCTGCGCGGTGCGAATGCTGCTCTACAAGTTGGAATATGACGGGCCTGCCTTTCCTTTTGATTTGACACGCACCAGCAATTTGGCTGATGTGGCCGATATGATCCACAACGAGTTTCAGGGCATGTGGGATCCGCAATATTTGCACTACAGTCCTGAAGATCGGCGAATTTACCACAGCAAGTGGACGGGCCTCTCCTTTGGCCATGAGGTGGAAGAGGGGGAGGATCCACTTCAGAATATGGATCCCATCTATGAGCGAATGCGAACTCGCTACACTGCTCGCGCCAAGCGCTTTATGCATGTTTTGGAAAAAGCCGATAAAGTCTTGTTTGTGCGCACAGGAGGTTGCCGGCGAGAGGCCGTTACTGACTTGATGGATAAGCTATCGGCCAAGCGCAGGGGTAAGCCTTTTCTGTTGCTGATTATTTCCCCTCAGTCTTCTGATGAATTTGCCGAGATCCCCAATGTTATTCATTATGAGATGGAGTTGAATCCCGACCGCATGTGCGCAGATCCTGAGCATTGGAAGTACTGCACAGGGCTGATGAGGGATATTCTCCATTCTTTGGGGGTCTCTACCCGAAATCTCTTTTGGTGCCCCCCACAACTATAGGTGTTCTAAGTAAGTTTAAGAGATTGTCCCTCACACCCAACCCTCTTTCCAAAATCAGGAGAGAGGAGCTTGATCTCTGCGAGCTGCTTCACTGTGATCCGGAAGAATGGCTGCTGCTGTAGCCATCAAAAATTACGGTCATTCCGATTCAAGCCAGGACACTGCAGCCGCACCTAAAGCGTTGGTCGCGTCTTCGCGTCAGCATTGCGGAGCAATAATGCACACGCTAGTAGGGCTTTTCTCAGCAGCCCAGGCGTCTCCCCCTCACCCGAAAAGCTACCAGTTGACAGCTTCAAGCCTATCGGGATGACAGGATTCGAACCTGCGACCCCTTCGTCCCGAACGAAGTGCGCTA
>NZ_JANSIH010000102.1:0-29898 GCF_047462075.1 Synechococcus sp. R55.2 | reverse complement strand
GCGGGGTTTGAATGACCTTCTCCAGCACCCGCCGTCTGCCTTTGGGATCGATCCCCAACAGGCGCACATATTCTCCCTGGTGCTCTGCTAGGGCAGCCTGAACAGCGGCCAGGATCTCCTGCGGCTGACCGCTCAAATTGCTCAAGGTCTGCCAAGAAGAGGTGCGGTAGCGGCGGGCATCAGCCACCTCCAGGCCAACGCGATACCCCTGCGCCAACAAAGTCCGGATCTCCTCCTCCAGCCCTGAGCCAGACTGAGGGCCGGATGTGCCAGAACTCGGGGCAGCGGCTGCCGAGACGCGGCTGGGCATCCCAGAAACCAGCGCCGGCCCATCGGGGGTTTGGATGATTTGCTCCAGCACCCGCCGTTTAGCCTTGGGATCGATCCCCAGTAGGCGCACATATTCTCCCTGGTGCTCCGCCAGGATGGCCCCCAGCGATCGCACCACCTCCGCCTCGTGGGTGCTGGCGATTGGGCTTTCGCTTTGCCAGGAAGAGGTTTTGAAGCGGCGAGCATCGGCATACTCTAGCCCCACGCGATAGCCTTGGGCCAACAGGGCACGAATTTGCTCCACCACCTCCGGCTTGAGAGGGGATCCGCCGCCGTTCCGGCCATTGCCGCGATGGGAAGAATGAGTCATGGGTGCCGTCTCCGTAGCCGTTGAGTTAGAGGTGCGCTGCAGTTCGTTGCGGATGGGAGCGATACAGACGAGGTTTTCGCTGCACTGGTAGCCCTCTCGCAGGGCTTGGTTGATGCCGATCACGTGTTGGGCAAACTTGGCATCGCTATCCTGGACGTCGGGCAGCCGGTCGGCCTCGGCCTGGGTGGTGATGATGGATCCAGAAGGCACGTACTTGCCTGGGGGGATCTCCACATCCTGGATCAGGCAATGCAACATGATGATGCAGCCATCCCCAACCCGAGCGTTGAACACCGTCGAGCGGAAGCCAATAAAGCAGTCGTTGCCCACGTAGGCCGGCCCGTGGATTAGAGCCATGTGGGCGATGGAAGTATTTCTGCCGATCCAAACGGAGTAGGGTTGGCCGTCTTCTCCTATCACCCGCCCCTGTTCCAGGCCGTGGATGACCACCCCATCCTGAATGTTGGATCTGGCGCCAATGTGGAAGGGGGATCCCTCGTCAGCGCGAATGGAAGTTCCCGGGGCGATCAGCACCTCCGCTTCCACCCGCACATCCCCAATGAGGTTGGAGAAAGAATGCACGTAGGCCGTGGGATCGATCTTGGGCTCCGCCAGTCGGCGAGACCAGGGCGTTGGCGGTGCAGCATAGGTGTGAGCAGGCATAACCGTGAGCCTCTAGAACGCAGTAGGGCGGACAAGGGCAGCAAGAGAGATGAGAAGGGAAGGGATCCCAGCTAGCGTTGATCGCGCTTGTTGTAGAGAGAGCGACCGCCAACGCTGACCGTATCGATAATCGCCATCACCACTGCATCCAGCGGGCGAGTCTGGTTTCCTTGCGGCTGGCGAGCGGCACTGCCTTGGCTAACCAGCACCCACTCGTCAATGCCGGCCCCCACCGGATCGGCAGCCACAGCGTAATCGGGTTGCGGCTGGCCCTCGAGATCGACGTACTGCACCAACAAAAACTTCACGCCCGTCAAGCTGGGATCCTTTTGAGTGCTGGTGACGGTGCCCCGCACAATGGCAATACGCATCAGGGACGGGTGAAGGGACGGATGGCATTTACCCCTTCGCGGAACTGAGCCACATCCTCGGTGTAGCGAATGGGCAACACGTACTCCAGGTTTTCGTGGGGACGGGCGATAATGTGCCAAGACAACAACTGGCCGCCGTTCACCCGCTTCACCGAGTCAATGCCGGCAGCCACCGAGGCTTGCACCTCCGAGACATCCCCCCGCACGATCACGGTGACCCGACCGCTGCTGATTTTCTCGTAACCCACCAGGGTAACGCGGGCTGCCTTGACCATGGCGTCGGCAGCTTCTACCACTGCCGGGAACCCGCGGGTCTCGATCATTCCAACTGCAATAGGCATATCAACTCTCCACTTTTGAACACACTCAGTTCCTGAACGTTGTCGAACCCAGCAACAAGGCAAATTGATCTCGCTTATTGGGTTCGCTCATGCAATCTCCTTTCGATTTCATCAGAGAGATCCTCTGCCCAAATCTCGATTGACAGCTTTTCCCGGCGACACCTACCCCAGCCACCAGAGACCCCCCTCTGAGGGGAGAAGGCTCTGAGCCACAGACCTCCGACTGAAGTCAGAACAGGTTGTAGGAGCCATCAGGGTTAACCGCAACTGTCACTCAGGCAGGCAAAGCTGCCAACTCTGAGCTAAGTCCACATCTTTCTTGTACACAATCGATCATACAAAATCGATTAGGACGACTCAGAGAAGGGATCCCCGACTTAACAAAATGATATCCCCACTCAATCCTGGACGAAAATCAATATTTTTAATTAGCACGATAGCTTTTTATTAAGAGAGGCAAAAATGTTGTCAGCTTAAAAATAATTCTTGATATCTTTTCAACTTTTGTCGTTATCGGCGCAGTGAGGGGGGCACTTCCAGGCCGTGGGCTTCCATGAGGTCGGCTTGGCCCATCAGGTGGGCCGGGGATCCCTGGGCCCAGATCCGCCCTTGATCCAACAGGATGACCTGATCGCACACCTCCAGGATCAGCTCCAGATCGTGGGAAGCCAGCAGAAAAGTGTGGGCGGCCTGTTGCAAAAAAACTATCAACCGGCGCCGGGCTCGCAAATCGAGGTTGGCTGTCGGCTCATCGTAGAGCACCAACTGGGGCTGCATCGCCAGGATCCCGGCAATGGCAACCATGCGCTTTTCCCCACCAGAGAGGTGATGGGGGGGACGATCGGCCAAATGGAGGGTGCCGGTCATCTGCAGGGCGGCCTGAACGGCAGCCGCAATCTCCGCCTCAGGACGGGCCAAATTGCGCAGTCCGAAGGCCACATCTTCGGCCACCGATGGGGCAAACAGTTGGTCGTTGGGATCCTGAAACACCAACCCCACCTCAGGGCGAAACTGGCCGGGCCGCAGCGGCTGGCCAAACAAACTCACCTGGCCAGAGCAGGGGGGCAACAGGCCGCAGAGGGTGAGGAACAGGGTAGTTTTACCCGCGCCATTGGGGCCGATCACCCCCAGATGTTGCCCAACCTCGACCCGTAGATCCAGCCCTTGCAGCACCGGCGGATGACCGGGATAAGCTGTCCACAATTGGTTCACCTCCACCGCCGGCACCGGGTTCATAGCAAAGCTAGGGCATCCGCACGTCTTTCCAGCGCTCCTGGGTGGCCGTGGGGGTAAGTTGCAAGGTGGGCACACTGGGGCTGGTGAGGTCAATCTGGACGATGTCGTCGGGCGTACACTCGCAGTAGCGGCGCAGATCCCGCATTTGGTTGAGGGTCTGAATTTGCAAGGGCAAGCGGTCGGAAATCGGCCCCAGGTAGACGTTGCCCAGCTCAGTATGCAGGGTAATTCCCGCTCCAGATTGCCAATCCACTGCCCTAATCTGGATTTCGGATTGCTGCAAAGCCTTGAGCAACAGCGCCCATTGGTCTGGGGTGTGGTTCTCCCAGCCCAGCAGCTCCAGCTCAGGCCAAGACGCGGGGGAACGGTAGGGATCCGGAGACAGCCAGTTGCCCTGGACATCCACCCAGCCCATCTGGTCGCCCCATCGCGCCCGCGCAACAGGTTGCCGTTCTCGCACCTGGACGATTACCCCCACCGGCAGCAGCCGTCGCTGCACCTGGACGCTTTCGATGGGAGAGGGGCGGGTCGGGGATCCCAGCAAAGCCCTTTCCAAAACAGCCGGTTGCACCTGCCAAATGTTGAGGGGATACTGCAGGGGCAATTGTGCCCGTATCCAGGCGGGATCGACCCAGTGGGCACCCTTTACCTGAATCTGTTCTGGCTGACGAATTTGCCAGTGGGGCTGCCGTAGGCCCAGCACCAGCAGCGTCAGGAGGGCTATCGAACTGGTCAAGCGCCAGGATCCCTGCCAGAATCGGCTGCGCCGTTGCCGACGCAAAAGCCGCCTGCGCTGCAAAAGTTGTTCACGGGTGGGAGCAGCCAGAAGCGCCATGGATCCCCCTTCACCCCATCACGGGGTATGCAGATGGGGAACATTCCGTGCTTCTACTCAACCCGCCATCTCCTGAACCTGATCCGCCCGCAGCCAAACCGTAGGGGTGGGAACAGCCCCAAACTTAATCTGCAGGTAGTCACCTTTGATATCCACGACTTCTCCGGGGGTCTCGAAAACGTAGTTGGGAATAAAAGGATCGCTTGCCTGCGCTTCTAAGCTACCCTCCAGTTTCTCGCGGATAGCCCGCACCAAGGTGCCTCGCTTAATCGCCATTGCTCCTCCTCAAGTTCAGTCGCGGATTAGTCGGCTCGATAGCAGTTGTATCACGCCTGCCGCTGCCGTGAAGAAGAAAGCTGGGATCCAGCCTCTGGTTGGCTCTGACAGGGATCAACCTGAATTTGGCTTATTTGCGTTTTAGGCTGCGGGCCATATTGCGGAAGGTATCCATGTCCGATCCCCCCTGACGGCGTGGGCTTGCTCCGCTGCTGCTTGAAGCGGAGGATCCCTGCTCAGCAGCAGTTTCAGGAGTTTTGGCTTGCTCTGTGGACAACTTAACTTTGCTGAGGGAAGAGACCTGCTCCACCACCTCCACCTTCTCCTTGCTGCCGAAATCCTGGAAGGTGTGCTTCACGATCCTGGGGGTGCGCATATACTCGATGTTGCCAAGGGTTTTGGCTTCATCTGGGTCGAGAAAAAAAGTATTGTCGTTTTTCGCTTTCTTTGGGGTTGGCTTAGCAACAGTTTCCGGTGAGGACGTGGCCGCAGCTTTGCCGCGCGAGCCGAAAAAGCGCTTGAAGATGCCTACCATGGTCGTTTTGCCTGCAATGGGAAGGAAGTTGAGCCGGATCCCTAGGCACTGATATTGGCCACCCGCCCTTGGCAAGGTGAGGGCCAGGCCCGGTCATGAAATAATGTTAAGCCAACTTAGAGCACCCTGCCCTCCGGGGCAGAAGGGTTTCTGGATCCCGCACCTCAGAGGGAGAGAGTTTCAACCTCTGGCAAAGGGTTTGGCCGATGGCAATGTAACTCATCCCCAAAGCATCTCAGGATCAGGAAGTTCAGGGATCCCTGTAGCCGACTGCCATACAACCTTCTGGCCGAGAAATTGGCTTACGCTCGCTCCTCTCTTCTAGAGAGCCAGAGGAGTTTCCTCATACGCTAGATGCGTTGTCTTAGCTAGCAGTGGCTATATGGCTATACAGTGAAGTAAGAAGTCCAAAAACTCACTCCAGGCTCAGATAAGTAAAAACTGCAGTATGAAGCTGTGCCTCCAGATCGGCCTGGTAAGAAAACCTTACTGCTGCACTTTTGAGGTGTAGTGTACTTCAACCCTGAGGGGAGCGCCCAGGTTCAAGGCACTGCCGATGCAACGGGCCAGGATTTGAACGTTAAGCCGCTGATCCGTCGATTCTAAACTTGTTGCAAGCTGACTCTTGCTTGGACCAACTACGGGTGGACGCTGTACGCTCATCTTAACAGACTCCCTATTTTGGTGAGGGCTGAACAACCAACTGACTTTCAGGTGATGTTATTGAGGAATCTCAAAGGAATACCGACCAGCAGCATCCAAGAACCTGCTCTTTGAGATTAGGATGATTTGCCCTTCTTGTGCATCGACAACCCTACGGATTTGTTAGGCAAGACACTCTTGGACTTTAAGGGATCCCACGGAAAAAGAATCTCTACTTTGCGAAACTTTGCGAAGCACTTTTGGGTAGAGATGAGGACGACCCAGAAAACTGGCTCTCGGTCACCTGCGTACGCTCACCAACCGCCAAAACATCCTGCCCCAACTGGCCGGGGATCCAGCCGCATCGGATTGCCTGGCAACAGGGTTGCCGTAGGTTTCTGGAAGAGCTGTGCTGTTTGGCGGGTTCGGTCTGCCGCGGCTCCCTGTAAAGGATGGATGTTGCCGCCCCGCAGTTGGGCATTGCTCTATTCTGGGATGAGCCCTCTTATAATGAGCATTGGGAATTCAACTGTCCCTGCTGCCCATCCGCCTGGCTGGGTGCTCTTCGCAACCTGGAAAGGGGCAACCGAGCCGCAAAGTCTGGGATAACTGCTGTTACGTTTTGAGAGGAATCCATGTCTCTAGTTTTCAACCTGGTGAAGCGTTTGCAGCTCATCCTGCTCAGCCTTGTGGTTGGGGGGTTGGCTGTGGCGCTCTTGTCCAACCCTGCTGCTGCCGAGACCTACATTGTCAAAATGGGATCTGACAAGGCCCAGTTGGTCTACGATCCGCCTTCTCTCACCATCAACCAAGGGGATACCGTTCAGTGGGTGAACAACAAGGTCTACCCCCACAATGTTGTCTTCGACAAGGTGCCCGGTGGAGATGCGGCTCTGGCCGCCAAGCTCTCCCACAAGGCACTGCTCACTGCTCCTAAGCAGGTGGTGGAGTCGGCTTTTGTTGATGTTCCTCCAGGTGAGTACACCTACTACTGCACGCCCCACCGTGGGGCCGGAATGGTCGGCAAGATCATCGTGAACGGCTAAATCCACACCCCAAGTGCTGAACTTCTAGGGATCCCACTTTTGGTTTTGCCTTGCTGGACAGGGATCCCTGCTCTTAGCATGAAAGGTAGCCCTCTCAGGAGTGGGAGGGCTTTTTAGCGAATGAATACGCATCTAACCGGCTTGTCTTCGAGCCGCACAAGTTTAGTCCACAAACGGGTTCTCTATGACCACCAGCGTTAAAGGTTACCTGCTCTTGGCCGTTTCCTGCCTCAGCGCCATTGCTGCTGTTGGCTCAATTTTCGAGTTGGCTTCTGGCGAGCCGGATTTTGGCGTCGGCCCCACCAGCATCATCTTGGTTGTCGCTGCTCCATTGGCTGTTTGGCTGTTTCAGGCTGCGGTTGGAGCGGCACGGGCCGGCAATACGGCCGGAAAGGGGAGCAAAAAGAAAAAGTGAGAAGATGGTGAGAACCCTAGGCAAATGGATATGGAGTCAGCGGGTTTGCTTCAAAGAGACTTCTGACTCCCTCTCGATTTCAGTCAGTTGGTGAAACTCCGGCAAGAGCTCCCGTTTCTGCACGGCTCCGAGCGCCGATTCCAAGCCGGCGGTAGCTAGGGTACAACTGGAGCCAGAACCATTCAGTACGGTCTCGGTGACCTGTCCGTTTTTGTCGATCCGATATTCCACTTTGATGTATTCAGGCATCCGCACTCCACTTGTTACCGAACAACAACGGGTTCTTCCCCATTCTAGTTCTTGCTTCCTTTTCCTGGGCTAGATCTGGCTGGGCTCTATGGCTTCTGCTCGTCCCCCCTTCCAGGCTGCCAAAAGGGATCCCGGAATCCGGCGAGACCTCGGCTTGGGCGTGGGGGCATTGGTGTGTGTGGTGCTGATCGGCACCCTCTGGTACCACGGGGTGGAGCAGTGGCCTTGGGTGGAAGCTTTTTACATGACCGTTATCACCCTAACCACCGTGGGCTTCATGGAGGTGGGGCCGCTGGGGGAGCGGGGGCGTTTATTTACGGTGGCCTTGATCCTGATGGGGGTCTTGGGCATCGGCTTCATGGTGAATCGCTTTACAGAGGCCCTCATCCAGGGACATTTTCAGGAAGGGATCCGGCAACGGAAATGGAAGAAACAGATGGAAGCGCTGAACAACCACTACATCATTTGCGGTTTCGGGCGCATTGGCCGGCAGGTGGCCCAAGAGTTTCGAGCAGAAGGGGTGCCATTTTTGGTGATCGATCAGTCTGCTGAGGCGATTCAGGTGGCTCAAGAGCTGGGATATGTGGCTCTCCAGGGGGATAGTACTCTAGATGCCACTTTGCTGGAAGCGCGGGTGCAACAGGCGGAGGGACTGATTGCCGCCCTATCTTCCGATGCCGAGAACCTGTACGTGGTCTTGTCGGCCCGCACCCTGAACCCCCGCATTCGCACTATTGCCCGCGCCAATACGGAAGAGGCTTTGCAAAAACTGCAGCGGGCGGGCGTTGCCCATGCCATTTCTCCCTACATCACGGGCGGAAAACGCATGGCGGCGGCTGCCTTACGCCCCCGGGTTGTGGACTTTGTGGATGGCATCCTTGTCGGTCGGGATCGCACTTTTTACCTAGAGGAGTACGAGCTGGCAGCCCAAGAATGTCCTTATGTCGGGCAAACCCTACGGAAAGCCGATTTGCGCAACCGATCCGGAGCTTTGGTGGTGGCGATTCGACGGGCGGATGGCCAGTTGATCGGTGGCCCCAGCGGAGAAACCCTGTTGCAGCCGGGGGATCTGCTGCTGTGTATGGGCACTGCAGAGCAGTTGCGCCGGCTTGGACAGTTGCTCTATCCACGCCCGTAGCAGCCCGTTCTCCACCTGGGTAGCCTGGCTCAAATCCGCCTCAGAATACTGGGGCCATGAGAGTCGGTGCCACAGGTTTTCAAAAGTCCGTAGGCCTCGGCCAACTCTTCCGCTTTCTCCGTCACTTCTGGGCTAGGGATCCAAATCTCCGGGTTTTTGTAGGCGTAGTAGACCTCAAGGCCATCTATTCCCAACTCCGCTGCGGCTGGGACAATTTCCTCTGCAGGCAGGCAATAGCGAAAGGGATGGGCCAACACCGCCAAGCCTCCTGCCGCTTGAATGGCCTGGATCGCGTCGGCGGCGGGCAAGCCGGGAACCTGCTCCCCTTGGGCAAAGGGATCCAGGACGCTATCGGTGGGATCGAAGCCGTAGCCCAGAATATGCACTTCACAGCCCAACAGGTTTGCGGTGATCTCGATCCCCGGCCACAGGATGGGGTCGTCGGGACGATCCAAGTGGGTGCGTGCTCGTTCGTAGCCCTTCAGGGTGTGGTGATCGGTGATGGCCAGTCCCTTCAGACCGTGCCGGCGTGCTTGCTCCGCCAGATCCACCGGATCCATCTGCCCATCCGAACAGCGGGTATGCAGGTGAAAGTTGTACTGCAAGGGACAAGAATGGGGGCCAACCCTCTGCAGCACCTGCCGCAACTCCACAGCGGAAGCCACCACGCAGGGATCCCGTTCCAAGCTGACAGCCATAGCCACCCTTGGGTTCTGAAGTTTTATTAAGCATGTCCCCCCATTGTAGCCAGGGGTAGGGGTCAGTGCCATGTGTCAAAGGCCGCTGAGCTGAGGGTTCAGAAGGGATCCCTAGCCGTGGGCCAGTACTTCCTCAGCAGCACGAGTTCCTGCCCCTGGAGTGAAGTCGCTGTAGCCCGCCGTGTGTAAAGCCGACTCCAGAGCAGCCAAGGTCATCAGCACATCGCGGTCGCTGATAAAGCCCAAATGGCCGATGCGGAAGATCTTGCCCTTGAGGTGATCTTGTCCGGCAGCAGTGGCCAGATCAAATTGCTTCTTCAAGATGCTGCGAAGGGTATCGGCATTGATCCCTTCGGGAGCCAGCACGGCTGTCACGGCGGGGCTAGCCGCAGATTCTGGATCAACCAAGAGCTTAAGGCCCAGAGCCTTAACACCGGCGCGGGTGGCTTGGGATAACCTGGCATGACGCCGGTAAATGGCCTCCAAACCCTCTGCCCGCATCATCTGTAACGTCGTTCGCAGGGCATAAAACAGGTTCACCGCCGGGGTAAAGGGAGTGGTGCCCTGGTGCAGAGCCTTTTGCGCCAGCTTAAAGCTCCAGTAGTACTTGGGAAAGGTCGAACGTTGTGAAGCGGCCATGGCCCGTTGGCTCACGGCTACAAATCCCAAGCCCGGTGGGATCATGTAGCCTTTCTGGGATCCCGAGGCCACCACATCCAAGCCCCATTCGTCCATCAGCACCGGCATTGCCCCCACGCTGGTGACCCCATCCACCAGGACGAGGGCTTCCCCATGCTCGCGAGCAGCAGCAGCAATGGCTTGCACATCGTTGGCTACGCCGCTGGAAGTTTCCGAGTGGGTGAGGATAACAGCTTTGATGGTTTTTTCCCGGTCGGCAGCCAGCTTTTCTTGGAAGATCTCGACGGGGTAAGGGATCCCCCAGGGAGTTTCCACCCGCTCACACCGAAGGCCAAATTGCTCGGACATTTCCGCCCAGCGCTCCCCAAACTTGCCGTTCACCCCCACCAAAACCCGATCCCCAGGGCTGAGGGTGTTGAGGATCCCGGCTTCCATAGCGCCGGTGCCACTGGCGGAAAAGACAAACACATCTGAGGTGGTTTGGTGCAGCCAGCGCAACCCATCGGTGACCTCTTCCAAAATGGCGGTGAACTCTTTGCTGCGGTGCTCGATGGGCCCCCGTGCCATCGCCAGCAGAGCACTCTCGGGAACGGGAGTGGGGCCGGGGATCATCAATATCATCTTGTCTTTCATGCTTGCCCTGCTTGGGATGCAAGTGAGGTTTGAAAGGTGGCGGCCAGATTCGAACTGGCGCATAGAGGTTTTGCAGACCTCTGCCTTACCACTTGGCTACGCCACCCCACAACTCAACCAGAAAACACTCGCCTAGAGAGAATATTCTAGCCGAAAACCGGATCCCACTTCCAAGCCTTAACGTGGTGTTCTGTGATTCTGCTTGGGCCGTGAGAATGGTTTTGGATAGAAGGTGACTGGGTTAACGCAATTCCCAATTGGCCATGCAACCGGCTGTACCTGCTTCGTTCAACCTCTGGAAGGGCCTGCTTGTTTGGAGAGACGAGATCTTCTACCTCTGGGGTCTGCTGGCTTTGGGGATCCTGCGAGGAACGGTACCAGAAGCAACGCCAAGCTGGTTTTTGCCGGCAGTTTTGCTGGCCGCCTGGATTGGGGGATCAGGCTGCTGGGGCTTGGGCCGACGCGGGCGGGGATGGGGGCCCCCCTTGCTGATTTTGCTGTTGGGACTACTGCTTACGGAGACATTGCTGGTGGGCTATCGGGTGCCGCCGGGATTAATGCCTACCCCAACGCGGGTGTTGCAGGCCGCCTGGATGGCGCGAGCTGCCCTGATGCGAGATGCAGTGCAAACTTTTGTGCGACAGGCGCTGGTGGGGTTTGGCTTGGGGGTGGGATCCGGCCTGTTGCTGGGGGCGCTCTTGGCCCGTTTTCCCAAGATCGAACAGGGGGTTTTGCCCTATTTGGCAGCCCTCTCCAGTATTCCCATTCCGGCTTTGGCCCCGGTCATGGTGGGGGCATTTGGCATCGACTGGCCCTCGAAAGCAGCAGTGGTGGCGGTGGTGGTGCTGTTTCCGGTGGTGCTCAACACGGTGCGAGGGTTGCGTTCGGTGGATCCCAGCCAATTGGATTTGATGCGCTCTTACGGGGCCGGTGCCGGGCAAGTGTTTTGGCAGGTGCGGATCCCTCAATCTTTGCCCTACATTTTTAATGCCCTCAAGCTGGCGCTCACCTTGGCGATGATTGGATCCATTGTGGGGGAATTCTTTGCCGCTCCGGGGCTTGGTCTGGGCTTCCGCATCCGGATCGAGGCGGCTCGCTTCAATTTCGACATCGTCTGGGCGGCCATCATTTATGCCACCGTTATCAGCGCCCTAGCTTATCAGTTGATTGTAATGGTCGAAAAGCGGCTGACTTTTTGGCACAGTTCCTTTCGCTCTGGGGGCCGTTAGCCCTTAGATTTCCTACATATTTAGCAAAAGGAACAGAATCAAAATATGGAAAGACCACCCTGAAGACTTTCGGCAGTTGGCTCCGACCGGGTTGTTATGCGGTGGCTTTACTCACCACATTGCTATTTGCAAGCGCTCTACTTCTTGAAAACGAGCGTCGCGTGTTACCAAAAACAGAGCATGTTACAGTGCAAGGGCTGCAATCCAGACACCATTCTCAGATAACGGACGCCCCTCGAGCCTTAACTTGTCTTTGACATCACCGTATTGCCGCGCAGTTTCAGCATCACATACCAAAAACTTCCTGCATGCTTAACAGCCGGGATCCCGCCAATCGCTGCAACCAAGGGGTGAGAAACTCTCGGTTGGCCATTTGCTGCTGGGGATCCTGAGTTTCCAGAGGGAAGGGGGCAAGAGCCCGCAGGGCGGCAGTGGTAACACAGAACATGGCCTTTTGGAAGCTAAGGCAGATTTTCACCCGCAGGTCATCATCCCCGCGAGGCTGGCGGCGGTAGTGCTCTCGCAAGTAGGGGGGCAGGTGGCGCATCATATCCTGCATCAACAGGGTAGGCGGGATCCCGGCGCTCCCCACCGGCAGTGGGTCGGCATACAGGGCCCCATAGGCAAAATCCGCCTGCTCTTGCGGAATCTGACCGGCCTGGGCGTTGTAGGAAACCGTGCCCATAAAGGGAAAGGAGCGGAAAAACACCGCTTCCACATAGGGGATAGCCGTATCTGATAGGAAAGTCAGACCCGCCGAGAGAGGGATGATCTCGTAGCGGCGGCCCCAGATGCAGGGAGTGTAGGTGATAGGCTTGTCGGCAGCTGCCACCAACCCCTGCTGGATGTGAGCCACCACGTCGGGAATGGTGAGGTGGGGTTCTGTCTCAGAGCGCTTGGCCAGCGCCAGGAAAATATCGCTCATCACCCGCCAAAACTGGCCCAAGCCGCTGTACATAGCCAGCATGCGCACCTGTTCTAGAGCAAAGTCGGGAAACAAGATCCCCAAGCCCTGCAAGAAGGGATTGAAGCGGATTTTGGCCCGGATGGCTCTCTTGGCCCGCTCGACAAATTCAGGGGTATCCAGGTAGCGGTCTAGCCCCCCTCCCCCATGCCAGAGCATAGCCTTCATGCAGTATTCGGCAAACTCGTAGTTGATGCGGTCATGCCACAGGTAGCGCAGCCATTTGCCCAGGGTAATCTCGCCGTTGAAATACTTGAACGCCGGAAAAAGCTCCAAAAATTGGTGGTCGGCAATAAAGATCAAATTGCGCGAATAGGCGTCCAGCACCTCGCCGTAGCTATGCAGGATGCCAATGACCTCTAGGCGATTGGCAGGGGCATCCGGCACAAGGGCTCCCCCTGCCTCTAGGCGCTGGACAATAGGAGCCAGTTGCAGTTGCTCCAGAGGAGATAAGCCGGCCAGAAAGAAGCAGGAAGGAGCAGGAGCAAGAGTGGCAGTCATGGGAGCAAAAGAAACTCCGTCGATCTCATCAAATCATCAAAAGGAAGACAACCCAAACTGAAAGGCAGTGACCAGTCCTGCAACACCAGCTAGGTTAGCCTTGGCCAAGGCCAAGGTGGTGGACTCCACCCAGCGGGTTGCCCAGCTAGGCTGCAGGCCCAGTAACACCACCAGCGTTGCCAAAACAACAGCAGGCAGGCGCTCTTCAGTGGCGTGGCGTTGCATGGCTATGGCCACTTGCGAGAGGCGCCCAAAAAAGACACGGTTCACCATCAGCAGAAAATAGGCCGCCGTCAATCCCGTCCCCACCATGCACAGGAGCGTTTGCAGGGGAAAGACGGCAAAGCTGCCCCGAAAGAGGGTGAACTCAGCTATAAAGCCCACCATGCCCGGTGTGCCGCCACTGGCCATCACCCCTAGCACCATCAAGCTGCCAATAAGCGGTAAGCCCCGCTCCGGGTTGAGCAATCCCCGCAGCAGCTTGAGATCCCGTGTGCCGGTGTTGGCATAGACGGCTCCCACCAGAAGAAACAGCAGCGAGGAGATGAGGCCATGGCTGACCATCTGAAAGATGGATCCCACTAGGGAGAGGGGAGTGGCTGCTGCTACAGCCAAGAGGATGTAGCCCATGTGGGCAATGGAGCTGTAGGCCACCAGCTTTTTCATATCCTGCTGCACCAAGGCGTTCAGGGATCCATAGAGCACGTTAACCACCGCCCAACCGGCCAGCCAAGGCCCGGCTTGATCCCAGGCATCCGGCAAGAGCTGCAGGCCAAAGCGCACCAGGCCGTAGGTGCCCAACTTCAAAAGCAAACCCGCCAGCAACACGGAAATGGGGGTGGAAGCCTCCACATGGGCATCCGGCAACCAGGTGTGGAAGGGCACCAAGGGGATCTTGATGGCCAGGCCCAGCAGAATGGGAATGAGCAAAAGGATCTGCGACAGCCGAGGTAAAGGGTGGGCCTGCAGGACGGTGTAGGTAAAGCTGTGGGCATCGCTCAGCCAACTGAGGCCGAAAAAGCCAATCAAGAGGAGGATCCCCGACAGAGCGGTGTAAACCAAAAACTTGGTGGCGGCATAGGTGCGGCGCGGCCCTCCCCAGATGGCGATGAGCAAATACAGGGGGATCAGCTCCACTTCATAGAACAGGAAAAACAGCAGCAAATTCTGAGCCAAAAAAGCTCCGGCCACCGCTGCCGCCAGCATAAGCACCAAGCTGTAGTAGAGGCGGGGCCGCTCCACCTGGCCGCTGGCCCAAATAGCCATCAACACCAGTAGCCCGGTCATCACCACCAAAGGCAGAGAGATCCCATCCACTCCCACCTCATAAACCAAGCCCAACTGGGGGATCCAGGCCATCCTTTCCGCCAATTGCAGGGATCCAAGGTGGGGGTCAAAGATCAGCAACAGCCCCGCGCTCAGGCCAAACAAAACCCACCCAAACCCCAAGGCCAAAGCCCGGTGCAAGCCCTTCCCCGCCTGCTCGGGAATCAACCCAATCCAGATGCTCCCCAACAACGGGATCCCAATCAAAAGGCTCAACATGGCTCTCTCCCATCAATAGGCCAACCCCAAATGGGGCGAACGCAGTAGCCAAGCTGTAACCAACACCATCCCGATGACAATCACCAGCACATAGAGTTGCATCCGCCCCGACAGGGTGTACTTGAGGGCTTCGCCGCTGAAGAAAAAGGCCAGGCTCACCCCGTTCACCAAGCCGTCCACTCCGTTGCGATCCAGCCACTCCAATCCTCGGGAGAGGGCGCTGACCGGTTGCACCACCAGGGCTTGGTAGAGGTGCCCCGTGTAAAAGTCGTGGGCCAGCAGATCCTGCAACTCCGGCCAGGGCAGATATACCCTCCGTTGGTCCCCCCAGTACAGCCAGCCGCCAATGGCTGCCCCCACCAGCCCAGCAGCCGTCAGCAGAGCCGCCATCCACCTCAGCTGCGGGTTCCAGTCGGGATAGAGCCCCCAGCGCCCCAACAGCCAGGGCATGAGCAAGGTTTGCACCGTCAGGATGCCCATGGGCAGAGCCATCAGCCAGCCCACCTCAGGGGCCCGGCGGGTTTTGGGTTGAGGGGATCCCAAAAAGACCAGGCCAAACACCCGCGCCAGGTTGAGAGCCGTCAGCCCATTCACCAGCAGCAGCACCCCCACCAGGGCCGGCTGCACCCCGCTGTAGACCAGCGCCAGGCGGGTCAGCGTCCAAAAGCACCCTAGGGGCAGCAGAGCCACCATCCCCAGGGATCCCACGGCAAAAGCGGCAACTGTGGCGGGCATACGGCTGCGCAACCCTCCCAATTCCGTCAGGTTTTGGGTAGCGGTGGTGTAGATGAGGGATCCCGCTCCCATAAACAGCAACGCCTTAGCCAGGCCGTGCATCAGCAGCAACTCCAGGGCCAGCTCCGGCTGCTGCATTCCCACTGCCACAAACACCAACCCCAAGTAGGCACTCGTGGAGTAGGAGAAGGTGCGTTTGATATCGATTTGCGCCAAGGCCACCAGGGATCCGCCCAGGGCTGTGATCGTGCCGATGGCCACCAAGACCCCATTCGTAATCGGCGACAGGGCCAGTAGCGGTTGCAGCTTAATCAGCACAAAAGCCCCGCAGGCCACCACCGCCGAATTGCGCAGGATCGAGGCCGGGTTAGGCCCTTCCATCGCCTCGTCCAGCCACAGGTGCAGCGGAAATTGAGCGCATTTGCCCAAGGGCCCCGCCATCAAGGCCAAGCCCATCCAAGCTGCCCAGGTGGGATCCAAGCTGGCCGTAGCCGCCCAGTCCCGCAGGTCGGAAAACGTCAAGGCCCCGGAAAAGTTGGAAACCGCCACCACCCCCATCAGCAGCAGCAGATCCCCTACCCGCTTGGTTAAAAACGCATCCCGCGCCGCCGTCACCACCAGAGGCTGGGCGTACCAAAAGCCCACCAGCAAATAGGTGGAAAGGGTGAGCATCTCCAGCAGGGCATAGCTGAAAAACAGCGAGTCGCTGAGGGCGATCCCTGTCATTCCCCCCTCGAAAAAGCCCATTAGAGCGGCAAAGCGACCCAGGCCCCAGTCCTTATCCAAATACCCCAGCGCATAGATCTGGGCCAGCAGGCTCAAACCGCTGATCCAGACGACGGCCCCCATTGTCAGAGGCGAGATCTCCAAAGACAGGGTCAAATCCAGATCGGCCACCCGAAACCAGAGGTAGTTCAAGATCTGGGGATCCCGACCCCAAACCTGCCGCAACAGCCAAAGGCCATGGGCAAAGGCGGCAAAAGTCAGAAGGATGTTGAGGTAAGCTGCCGGGCGCGGGCCACTGCCCTTGACCCACCCCGTTGCCCAGGGAATGGCCAAAGCTGTTCCCGCCCACCCATAGCAAGGGATCCACCAACTGCTCTCCAACCCCAAAAGAAGGTTCAAGGCCATCAAATACTTAAAAACGGAAAACTAAACTTAACAGCAATAAGTCGGGCCTGTTAACGACCTGCTCCCCATTTCACAATATATTTCACAATGTGTCTGGCTCGAACGGTTCCAAAACCGGGCCGGATGGCTTGAGCCAATCTCGAAGTTGAGCGGCAATGCGCCGGGCGGCCCCTGGGGATCCCATGCGGCGGCGTCCATGGGCCCGCAACTCAGCCGCGTAGTTGGGATCGGCGGCCAGGCGTTCCAGAATCCGGCCAACCACGGCGGGAGCCTGCTCCACTGAGGTCAGGTGGACGGCGGATCCCAAAAGACGAGTCTGTGCTTCGGCAAAGCGCGGGGTAAACTGGGGCCCTTCTCCCGGCAGGGTTACCACCGGTTTTCCCAAGCCTACACATTGCTCGGTAGCCGTTCCCGCCATGGCCAGCACCACCGTTGCTCGTTGGGCACAGGCCCCGAAGTCCCCCCAAACCAGAAGCACATCGCTGCGCTGAGATGGGATCCAAGCCTGAAGCGGGTCTCGCTCCAGGTTGGGGCTGAGGGCAGCATAGACTTGCAGCTCCGTTGGGAGCCGCTCCACCACCTGCATCATCAGAGCCCAGTTGCGATAGGCTTCCGGCGGACGGGATCCGGGCAAGAGCAGCAAGGCCGGTCGGTGGGGATCCAAAGGCAATGTCCCGCGTGGCTCTAGGCCATCCATCATCGGGTTGCCCAGGTAAAAGGCCCTTAGGCCCCGTTTTTGCAAAGCTGTAGCCGTCAGCTCATCCCGCAAAAAAGAACCCAGGCAGCGTCGGTGGGCCATCAGCCAGCGCTCCCAGGGCAGGTAATCGGAAATCGGCTGCCCAAAAGGGATCCAGGGGCGTCGGTAGGGCCCCCGTTCATCTCGCCAGTAATAGTCCGACTTGGCCGTGCCCACAAAGACGTAGGGGATCCCGCTCCACCATGCCATCAGCAAGGGCACAATATCCCCCACGGCCAGCACCAGGTTCCTCTGGGCTGCTGCCCGCCGAACCAACGCCAATTGCCGCCCCGTCAGCCCCAGCAAACCGGCCCGCAAATCCCGCCACAACTGCCGCCAATCCTGATAAATAAACCCCCCCGACGGCATCACCTGGGCAATGGGCAGCAGGGGGATCCCTTGGCGTTGGTAGGCTGTCCCTTCTCCCACAATCGGCAAGGCTTGCACCGGGATCCCCAGTTGGACTAGGGCAACAGCAAGGCGACTGCCCACCTCATCTTCCCCGTGTCCATTGCTCAGACACAGCACCTGCGGTGGATTCGTTGGATTCCATTGGGTTTCCACAGCTTGCCGTAGGCGCAATCTGGGCTGAATCAAGAGGGATCCCCCAGCTCACCAGAAATCTCCTCATAGAATAGAGCCAATCCAAGAGGGGAACCCGGGAGATGATCCGAAATGAGCGACAACGAGCCGAGCTTATTGCAGCGGTAGAAGCCCTTCAGCTGGAAGGCCCCTACTTTATAGAAGAGCGCCTCGCCCGCCATCGCGGCCCTTTCTTGCGGGCAGTGAAAGATGTGCCTGTAGGGGGAACTTGGTGGGAGATCCGCTACTTTCCCGCCTGCGAGCGCTATGCTTGGGCCTACTTGCCGGAAGGGGCCGGCCCACGGGCCTTCGCCTGGGGACACACGCCGCAGCAAGCCTTTCTTAACGCCTTATGGCATCACCCTCTTTCTCCTCAGGGCCAAGGACAGCCTCAGGGAAACCATTCCGATTTACAGTGAATTGACTACTCTCCACCCCACTGACTTGCTTCCGGCTAAGGGTAGGACGGGGCTTTAGGCGCATTTTTTTGGTAAAAATTAAGCAACTCTCTTCCCACGTATAGGGAACATGAAACCCCAGGCCGTCGCCCGTATTCTGGATGCCAACCTCGATCGAGCTCGTGAAGGACTACGGGTCTTGGAAGAATGGTTTCGTTTCGGCCTGGAAGAGGGAGAGCTCTCTGCCGAATGCAAGGCCATGCGCCAAGCCCTAGCCCGCTGGCACAGCGATCCCCTGCGTTTGGCCCGCGATACCCCCGCCGATCCAGGCACCCAGATCTCCCACCCCCAAGAGGAGCAACGGCGGGATCTCCGCCACCTCTTGCAAGCCAATTGCAGCCGTGTGCAAGAAGCCCTGCGGGTGTTGGAAGAATACGGCAAGTTGGCCGAATCCCACCACTGGGTGGCCCCTGGCCTGGCCAAGCTGGCCAAAGACATGCGCTATCGGCTCTACGTCTTGGAAAGTGAACTGCTGGGCGGATCCCTGCGGCAGCGTCTCCTGGCAGCCCATCTTTATTTGGTGACCAGCCCTGTGCCCCACTGGCTAGAGGTGGTGGAAAAATCCCTGCGGGGCGGGGTGACCCTGGTGCAATATCGCCGCAAAAACCTCCCCGACGGCGAGATGCTGCGGGATCTCAAGCAGTTGCGGCAACTGTGCAACCGCTACCAGGCGCTGATGATCGTCAACGACCGCGTGGATTTGGCTCTGCTCAGCCAGGCAGATGGGGTACACCTGGGCCAGACGGATCTGCCGGTGGCTGAAGCCCGACAACTGCTGGGATCCCAGCGGCTCATTGGCCTGTCCACCACCAACGCCGAAGAGCTGGCCCAAGCCCTGAACAGCGACGTGGACTACATCGGCGTCGGCCCCGTTTACCCCACCCCCACCAAAGCGGAGAAACCCCCTGCCGGCCTGGAGTACGTGCGCCTGGCTGCCGAGAAAGCCCACCTGCCCTGGTTTGCCATCGGCGGCATCGATCCCCACAACCTGCCCGAGGTGCGTCGAGCTGGGGCCACCCGTGTAGCTGTGGTGCGGGCTTTGATGGAAGCTGCCGATCCCACCCAGACAGCCCGCACCATGCTGGCCGAACTGCAAGGGATCCCTGCCCTATCCTAAAGATCAACCGTGAAGCTCAACCGTGAGCATTTTGCTGCTTATTGGCTGTTCCAATCCAAATGGTTTCTGAACAAGTGAGAGGAAGATGAAGTAAGGATGTTCTAAACTCCAGAGGCGATGACAGAAGCCGCAAGAAAAACAAATCCAGACAGCAGGGATCCTGCCCTGGTCGAGATCCCGGCGGAGCTGCAAGCAGGGCTGGTGACAGAGCTGGATTTGATGATCCGGGCCCGCTACCCCCTGGTTTACTTGGTCTCTCCAGAAGAAGAGCCTGCCGATGCCGTGCTAACCCAAGTAGCCAGACGGACAGACCCACCGCGGCAATTGTTGTTCTGGGACTTGGTGCGGGGCTGGCAAGATACAGGCGAGGATCGGGGCTCCATCATGGCAGCTCTGGGGCGGGTGTGGCGCTCTGCCCCCAACGAGGACACCCTGTTTGTGCTGCGGGATCTGCACTTTGTGTTGCGCAACGCCAGCAGCGACAAAAACGCTCCCATCATCCGGGAGCTGAAAAACCTCAGCCGCGAGCTCAAGCGCACCCGCAAGATGCTGATCCTGCTCAGCCACACCCTGGAAGTGCCCAGCGACCTGACGGAGGAGATCACCGTCGTCGATATTCCCCTGCCCAACAGCGAAGAGATCAGCCGCCTCATCCAGCTCTACGTGGCCCCAGATAAACTCAAGCTTACCCCTCTAGCCCGCGAGCAACTGGTCAAAGCTTGTCAAGGGCTGAGCCGAGAACGTATTCGCCGCGTTTTGGCC
This sequence comes from Synechococcus sp. R55.2, assembly GCF_047462075.1. Taxonomy (NCBI): domain Bacteria; kingdom Bacillati; phylum Cyanobacteriota; class Cyanophyceae; order Synechococcales; family Synechococcaceae; genus Synechococcus; species Synechococcus sp. R55.2. Next base: position 9,781 of record NZ_JANSIH010000102.1, on the reverse strand, counting down.
CGCGCTTTGGCCGCCAAGCAGGAGGTCAACGAAGCCGATATCGACCTGGTGCTGGAGGAAAAAAAGCAGGCCATCCGCCAAACCGGCATCCTGGAGTTTTTCACCGCCCGCGAGACCCTCAAAAGCGTGGGGGGCCTAGATAATCTCAAGGCCTGGGTGCGAGTGCGGCAAGAAGCCTTTACCGAAGAGGCGCGGCGCTATGGCCTGCCCAACCCCAAAGGCGTGCTGCTGGTCGGGATCCAGGGCACCGGCAAATCCCTCTCCGCCAAGACCATCGCCAATGAGTGGCGGCTGCCCCTGCTGAGATTGGATGCCGGGCGGCTGTTTGCCGGCATCGTCGGCGAGTCGGAAAGCCGGGTGCGGCAGATGATCCAACTGGCAGAGGCGATGGCCCCCTGCGTGCTTTGGATCGACGAGATCGACAAAGCCTTTGGCAACATCACCAGCAGTGCCGATGGAGATTCTGGTACCAGCCGCCGGGTGTTTGGCAGCCTGATTACCTGGATGCAGGAGAAAACCAGCCCTGTTTTCATTGTGGCCACCGCCAACAACGTGCCGCTGCTGCCGCCAGAGCTGTTGCGCAAGGGCCGCTTTGACGAGATTTTCTTCTTGAACCTGCCCACCCACGCTGAGCGCAAAGAGATCTTCCGGGTGCATTTGCAGCGGTTGCGCCCCAGCCGCCTGCGGGAGTTCGACCTGGAAGCCTTGGCAGCCACAGCTCAGGACTTCAGCGGGGCCGAGATCGAGCAAGCCATCGTAGATGCCATGTACAACGCCTTTGGGGGCAGTGGCAGCGGCGCCCGGCGGGACTTTACCCAAGAGGATATCCTGCAGGCCATCCGCGAAACCGTGCCCTTGGCCTCGATTGCCCGCGACCAAATCGAGAGTCTTAAGTGCTGGGCTGCTCAAGCGGGCGCGAGAACGGCCTCTCAAGATGCCCAGGTGCTGCAGGAGATGAAGCAGTGTTTTGCCTCTTCTTGAGATTCAGAATGGGTGAAATCCACCTCCCAGCCCAAATAAGGCGGCTAGTATGCCAATACCCACAGCAACTCCAGCCGCTATCTTCAAGTTTTCTTCTAGGCTTTTAGCATCTGCCTTTTCCTTCATTGCAGTTAGCAAAAATAGCTGATCCTCCCCACTCAGCCCACTTATAAAATGGGGATATAGATTCGATAGGGACAGCTTTAAAATGATCGATCCTACTTCTACAGTGAAGCTCAAGCTGGGAAAGCTTCGAGTTCCTATCTTTCTCTATCTGGGCTATTACTGATTTTGCCTCTTCCTGTAGCTTCTTAGCGCTCTCAACTTGCGACTTGCTATATCCTTTATCAAAAATGGCCATAAAAAGACTAATAACTGAGATTAGAAAGAGCACAAGCCCGATTGAGCTACTTAAGGCACCAATGAACAAGCTCAGGACTAAAAGCGAGAGGGCACCCAGTATAGTGTCACTTTTGGTGGCAAAGGTATGATCAATTTTAGCTTCCTCTTGTTTTATTCCGATAGAGATCAAGTTTCTCCTTAACTCAGACTTAACTTGCTCTACTCTTTGGTTATAGTTGGCCTCGATGTTTTTCTTACGACGTTCTATCTCTTCTGCAGCTTCCTTTATCTTGTCGAAGTCAAAGGGCCAAGGTTTGCCATCTTGTGTGCTGTAACCGCGTTCTGCTTTTAAGTCTTGGTCATACCCGCTCCCTTTTGTGGGCGAAGTCTGGGAAAGCCTTTGGGAGTCATAGGCTTTTCGCTTCACAGGATCACTCAGGACCGAGTATGCTTCCTGAATAGACTTAAACTTTTCCTCAATGTACTGCCGCCCCTTAACAGGTGTATCTGGGTGAAGTTTATCGGGATGGTATTCTTTGGCAAGCCGCCTGTAGCTCTCTTTAATTTCTTCTAGAGTTGCATTGGGCTGTAATTCCAGCTCGCGGTAAAGGTCTTTCATGGGAGGATCCGGCGCAGGGGGCCTTGTGCCAGCTACTTTGATGCGGGGATCCTATTCCCTGAGGGGAAGCCTTGCAAAGTGCTACTCAATACCTAGACTCTTTTTTAAGCCTATTTTAGGGATCGGACAGCTCCAGCCAAGCAGCCCTTGGCTCCTCCCTCAGTAGATGCTTTTTCAAGGCCCAACGTCCAGAAAGGCGGGGTTATGAGCAAGCTGCTGCGGCTTGCCGCGCCAAGACCCACTCCACCAGGGTGCGCACCCCATAACCGGTGGCCCCTTTGTTGTTGTAGCCTGCATCCTTCTCTGTCCAAACGGGGCCTGCTATATCCAGGTGGGCCCAAGGGGTTTTCTCCACAAACTGCTTCAGGAACAGGGCAGCGGTGATGGATCCCCCTGAGCGGGGACCAGTGTTTTTCATGTCGGCCACAATGGAGCTGAGACCCTCGAAGTAGCCTTCCTCCAGCGGCAGGCGCCAGATTTTTTCGCCGGAAAGATTGGCAGCCTGCTGTAGCTCCTGGGCCAGCGTCTCATCTGGGGTGAACAAGCCGGCAATTTCTTCCCCCAGGGCAATCACACAGGCACCGGTCAGGGTAGCCAGATCGAGGATGGCATCAACGCCCAGCTTTTCCGCAAACACCAGGGCATCTGCCAAGGTGAGGCGGCCTTCTGCATCGGTGTTGTTGACCTCAATGGTCTTCTGGTTAGAAGCGGTGAGGATATCCCCTGGGTGGATGGCATGGCCGCTGATCATGTTTTCCGTGGCAGCGACGATGAAGTGCAGCTCCACTTGCGGCTTGAGGGCGGCTAGGGCCCGTGCAGCTCCCAAAACTGCCGCTGCTCCCCCCATGTCGGTTTTCATCATGGCGATGCTGCGGGAGTCGGTTTTGATGTTCAGCCCACCGGAATCAAAGGTCAGCCCCTTGCCCACCAGGGCCAATTTGGTGACGGGATCCCCTTGTGGCGGCTTGTAGGTGAGGTGAATGAACTGGGGCGGCAGGTCAGAGGCTTTGGCCACACCCAAAAAAGCCCCCATCCCCAGAGCCTCGCATTCTTCCTGTCCCAAAATCTCCACCTCTAGACCATATTCCTGGGCCAGTTGGCGGGCGGTATCGGCCAGGGCAAGAGGAGTAACAATGTTGGCGGGGGCAGCCACCAATTCCCGAGCCAAGATGGTTCCTGCCGCCATCTCAATGGCCCGCTGCAGCGCGACTTCGTAATCGGGGCGAGCCTGGGCCAACCCCGGCACCAAGAGAGTTACTTCCTGCACAGAAAAGCTGTTTTCCTCTTCCCCTTTGGCTGAAGATTTAAACCGATTGTCCCGGTGCGCCACCAGTAGGCAGGCTTCGGCCACCGCCTGAACCCCACGCACCCGATCCAACCCCGTCTCCGGCAAAGACAGCATCACCTGCTTGGCTTTTAAGCTGTGAGCCTGGCGCAGGCCGTTGGCTGTGGCCCGTCGTAGGGCTTCTAGCGTTAGGGCCGCGGGATCCCCTAGCCCCACCAACACCAGTTTGCGGATCTCTCCTGTCAGGCGCAGGGCAACACTGCTATTCGGCTTCCCCTGAAACCCCTGCTCCTGAACGGTTTCCGCCACCAGCCCTGACCACGCCTTTTCATCCCAAGAGGCGATCTCAGGGGGCAGAGGAAAGCGGCCATTCCCGCCGGAAGCGGCAAAGCAATAGACCAGGGCACATTCCCCTTGAGTGAGTGGCGGCTCGCTAAGATGAAGCTGCATGAGAAACCCTTGACCAAGCTGTTGACATGGGATCCCCAGTCTATCCAATTTCGCCGGCTCTTAGGGCAAGGGATCCCCCCTCTAGTGGGCGGGCCGGAAGATCCCGAAGCAGGAAGTGTAGCCGTGTAAAAAGGTGGATCCCCCAACGGGGCCGATCTCACCATTGCAAAAGAACCCCCCCAAGGGCAGCTCTCCAAGCAATTCCCGAAACCGTTGCGAGTCAAAATCGGGAGTGCCGTACAGGCCCTTGCCTCGCCCCAAACAGGAGAACATCAACGCCCCACAAGGCTCCGGCCTCGGTTGAGAGGGGCTTTGCCTCAAGTTGCGCTCGGCACAATAGCGGCTGAGGGCCCAACGCAGATCTTCTGCCGAAGTCTGGGCATCCCGCAGATGAAATTGCACCGTCTGGCCAGGGCGCACCTGATCCCCGATGGCCAGCGCCCCCACGCGCGGATCAACGCCCAAGATTACGCGAATGAGGAAATCTCCCGGCGTCGGCTCCGACTTGAACTCATCCATCAGCAGGCCGATGAAGAGAGAGTGGCGGGCCAATCGCTGATCCACGGGACTGAGCCGCTCTGCCAAGTCCTGCAAAACCGTTAGAGGAGGGCGACCCTCCAAGCCAAGAATCACATTCCCCTCTGCTTCCGTCACCCGCAAGGGATCCCCAATGGGGCGACACCCCTGGGCCACCACTGCATCCAGCACCACATTGCCGTAGAGCGCTAGCCCCACTGTGCCCTCTCGATACAGCTCCCGCCGAGGTGTGAGGGTACGCGCATCCAGCAAAAACAGAGCATTGCCCCGAGGGCCGCGGCCCCCACTGGCCAATCCCCCCACTTTGACGGATCCCGGATAGGCGAAATCCAACCCCTGCAGCAACTCTGAGATGCCAGAGGAAAATCCATCGGCCAAGAGCAGAAAATGAGGCTTGCTCTGCGGCGAAACCCCAACACAATCGACCCAGGCAGAAGGAGCCGCATCCAAGTCTGGCAATTGGTTCCCCCGCAGATGAAAAGGATGCAGCACCACCTCCGGCATGACCGCCAAAGACAAGGAGAGAGCCGGGCCATCCTCAATTTCATGCCCGCCACCCACAATGCCACCCCCGGAGCAGCCGATCAAAACGTCCACCTCCAGCAGCCCCGACAGCAATGGCAACACCCGGATGTATTCGCTGGCAAAGGCCGCCGACACAAACAAAACCCCCAGGTTGGGCCGCAGAGGCTGAGAGGGAACATACCCTGTCAGCAGCCCCGGCAAGCTGCCGGATCCCACCGTCTGCACCTGCCGACTCAAGGCACTTTTCAGCTGGGCCGCCTGAAGCTTGGCCTTGGCTTCCTCCACCACCTGCCGCAGAGCCGCTTCTAGGGAAGGGAGCTGGGAGAGCGCGTTCACCCACTGCATCGGCGTGTTCCTACGGTCTGGAGTTTGCTGTTTTTAGGCTAGCAATTTATGGCCAGGCTGGCTGTTCTGTGTAGTCTCGCTTTGGGACAGGATCAGGGCAGATAGGGCCGGGGATCCACAGGCGCGCCCCCGCCGGGGCGGACTTCAAAGTGCAGATGCGGCCCTGTGCTCCAGCCAGTGCTGCCGCGGCTCATGATTGTCTGCCCCTGCTGCACGTACTGGCCTGTGGAAACGTAAATCTGATGGCCGTGGGCATAGCGAGTAACAATTCCGTTGGGATGGCGAATGTCCACTCGATTGCCGTAGCCATCCCCAGCATTCCCCGCGAAGATCACCACTCCCTCCTGAACGGCTACAATGGGGGATCCCACGGGGCCAGGAATATCTACCCCTGCATGAAGGCGACCGCGACGGTAGCCAAAGCCAGAGGTAATTTGCCCGGAGACCGGCCAGACAAACCCACTGCTGCGAACCTGGGGAGGGGCTGGAGGGGGCGCTGGCGGAGCCTGTCGGGCGGGAGCTGGGGTGGGCTGCGTACCCGGCGCCGGAATCGTAAGGCGTTGGCCAATGCGCAGCCAGTGGGGATTGCGCAAGTTGTTGGCTTGAATAATGGATCGCTGAGTTACCCCATAGCGGGCGGCGATCCGTTCGATGGTGTCACCGGCTCCAACTGTGTGGGTCAGGGATCCACCGGCCAAGAGGGCCTGCCGTTCTTGTTCCATTTGCTGGGCCCGGCGTTGCTGCTCCGCCTGTAATCGAGCTTGGGCTTCGGCTTGGCGTTGGGCTTCCTCCTCTTGCTGGCGGCGCTCTTCCTCTTCGCGAGCTTTCTGGGCAGCGATCATCTCCTTCTGACGCTGGATCAACTCGCCCACATCGCCGGGGATGAGCAGGCGTTGGCCAATGCGCAGATATTCCGGGCGATCCAGAGGAGTCGCTTCGATAATCCGCTGCTGGGGAACTCGGTAGCGGTTGGCAATGTCCTCCAGCGTGTCTCCCTGCTTGACGGTGTAGATCAATCCCGGTTGGCTGGGGATGAGGAGAACTTGCCCCGGCTTCAGCTCAGTACTGGCCTGAATACCATTGGAGACGGTGATGGCAGCCGCGTCGAGCTGATACATCTGGGTCAGTTGCCAGAGGGTTTCCCCCGGCTGAATTTCATGCTCCAGAATGCCTCTGGGCCCTTCTCCTGTCGGGATTCGCCCTTCTGCGAAGGCTTGGCGCAGCTGCTCCTTTTTCCGCTCGTAGTTTTGCTGCAGAGCGCCAGATAGCGTATGCACAGAGGGTGGGATCGGCTCTACCGCCGGAGACAGGGGGCGATTCAACTGTCGCTGCTGTAGGGTAGCGACTCCGGCCAAGCCCAGCATCAGCAAAAGACCAGTGGCCCAAGCCGGATATCCCCGACGCGCAGGAGCAGAATCCCCCGGCTCTGGATGGGCTGTCTCAGGCTCGGTTGGGCACCTGGGGGTGGCCGGCAGCTGCTCTTCCCCAGCTTCTGCGCAGGGATCCGCCTCCAGCTTCAGAAGCCATACCAGGCCCGTTAAGCTGAGAGAGAGGGCCAAACCAACCCATCTTGGCTTCGACCGCCCAGAGAGAGGGGCTGGAGCCCACTCCAGAAGATAGGCTTCCTCGGCAGATGAATCCGCAGAAGTCCAGGACTGTTCTGAAGGGATCCCTGCCGAGCCCTTTGGGGGTGGGGGGGAAAGGGTGCTCACGGCAGCACCGCGGAAATCCAGCTCCCCGTTTTGGGGATTGGGGAAAGTGGGTTTTAAAGGCATCCTCACACCAACAGGCTGACACTAGAGTGCAAGAGAAGAAGATGTCAAAATGAGGGGCATAAGCCCCTCGGCACCGAGCACCCCAGGGGTGACTCAAGCCGGGGTGGAGCTCGCTAATGAACAGGCTAGCTCGCACTCAGGTTAGAGTACCGTAGTTAACAAATCTAGACAAGTCTTGGCAGGTAATTTCAGCCACAATGCTTGCCTCACAATGGTTCCAGCCCTTGGCTCGTTGAGATTTTGTCGAGCCTCATCCGATTCAAGACAAAGTGCGCCATCGTCTTTTTTTGGAAGACAAAGCCTGTTTTGCTGTAGCTGAAACTACAAACTAGGGATACCCATGGATTTGGTTGTCTATAACACATTGACTCGCCGCAAGGAAGTGTTTCAGCCGCTGGCAGCAGGTGGATCTCAATCCGTTTCCGTCGGCAATTCCCAGGGATCCGCAGCTCCGGTTGCGGGGGAGAAGCCCCTGGTGCGGATGTATGTCTGTGGTGTAACGGTTTACGACCTCTGCCACCTCGGCCATGCGCGTACCTACGTGGTTTGGGACATGGTGCGTCGCTACTTGGAGTGGCGCGGCTACCGAGTGAAGTATGTGCAGAATTTTACCGATGTGGACGACAAGATCCTCAAGCGGGCGTTGGAACGTGGCGAATCCATGCAAGCGGTGGCGGAGCGCTTCATCGCCGAATATTTCCAGGACATGGATCGCCTGAACATCAAGCGGGCCGATCTCTACCCGAGGGCAACGCAATCGCTGCAAGCCATGTTCCAGTTGATCCAATCTTTGGAGCTCAAAGGCTTTGCCTACCGGGTACGGGATCCGATTCGACACCAGACCGACCAGTCTTCCCTCCGGCAAGCGGGACACCAGCCAGAGACCCCCGCCTCTGTTCAGTACTCTGTTTACTACTCTGTCCGCAAGTTCCCGGATTACGGCCAGCTATCCGGTCGAAAACTGGAGGAGATGGAGGCGGGAGCCAGTGGCCGGGTAGGAGAAGAAGGAGCTGAGAAACAGGATCCCTTCGACTTTGCCCTTTGGAAAGCGGCCCCCCCTTCTGAGCCGGGGTTTGCCTCCCCTTGGGGTTGGGGACGACCGGGCTGGCACATCGAATGTTCCGCCATGGTGCGGGAGACCCTGGGAGATCACATCGACATTCACGCCGGCGGGGCAGATTTGATTTTCCCCCACCACGAAAATGAGCTGGCCCAATCGGAGCCAATCACCGGCAAGCCGATGGCCAAGTACTGGATGCACAACGGTTTTCTCAACATCAACGGCGAGAAAATGTCCAAATCTTTGGGCAACTTCACCACCCTGCGACAGGCCCTCGCCGTCTATCACCCCATGGCCTTGCGGCTGTTTCTGTTGCAGACCCACTACCGTAGCCCCATAGATCTCACCGAGGCAGCCATGCAGGCGGCTAGCCGTGGCTGGGAAACCCTCCAGAAAGGGATCCACTGTGCCCAGCACTTCTGCAAAGAAGAAAAGGGATCCCCTGATGCTGAGGCCATGCAAGCCTTTCAAGCTGCTATGGACGATGATTTTGGCACCCCTGAAGCGCTGGCTATCGCCTTTGAATTGGCCAAAGAACTCACCCGCGAACACAACCTGCTCACCCATCAAGGCCAAACCCACCTAGAGCCTCAGGCCCTGAGGCAAAAAAGCGCCGCTCTGCTGGAGATTTTGGCTACTCTGGGATTCTGTTGGCCCTCATTCTCTGAATTCGAGGGATCCAAAGAAGCAGCTACAAATGGGGAACTTAACTTTAAAAAAATCGAGGAGCTGATCGCGCAGCGCTCGGCAGCCCGTAAGGCGAAAAACTTTTCAGAGGCAGATCGCATTCGGGATCAGTTGAAAGCCCTGGGCATCACCCTCATCGATCAAAAAGATGGCACCACCCGTTGGCTGCGAGAATAGGGGTTGCGGAGCACTTCTCAGACCTATAGTCACTTCAAGTCAAGAGTGAAACTGTCCCGTTGCCTTGCTTCCCAGCTTTTCTCTTCCTTGGGCCGGGGGTGGTTGCGGAAGCGGCGCAGAGCAGTCGGGAAGTGTCTCAACCTAACTTGTAACCATAAAAGTGAGCCCGTTGGTTGGGCTGTCACTTTCAGGCTATGACTTGTAAGATCTTTCCAAGAAATCCAAGGCGTGATTCCTCAGTTCGTGATAGGTTTTCATCTCGCGCAAATCATGACGACTGGGGCGTGGACGCGGCAGGTTGACATTTAAAATCTCGGCAATCCGGGCCTTGGGGCCATTGCTCATCAAAACAATTCTGTCTGACATATAGACGGCCTCATCGACATCGTGGGTAATCATGATAACAGCCTGGCGGTGTGTTTCCCAAATACCCAAAACCTCTTCCTGAAGTCGGCGTCGAGTGAGGGCATCCAAAGCTCCAAATGGCTCATCCATGAGCAATAACTTTGGCCGAATTGCTAAAGCCCGAGCAATTCCTACCCGCTGTTTCATCCCCCCAGAAATTTGATCGGGATATTTGTCGGCAGCCGCCTCCAGATGAACCAAGCGGATGTGCTCTTCGGTGATCTGCCGCCGCTCTTGACGGGATTTGGTTTTGAGCACCTCATCCACCGCAAGCTGAATGTTGTCCCGCACCGTTAGCCACGGCAACAATGAATATTGTTGAAATACCATCATCCGCTCGGCTCCCGGCTTGCGAATCGGCTTGCCCTCTAGGGTCAGGGATCCCTCCGTTGGTTGCTCTAGCCCTGCCACCAGTTTGAGCAAGGTGGATTTACCGCAGCCGGAATGTCCAACAATCGAGACATATTCAGTTTCACCTACGGTGAGATCAATGCCATCGAGCACCACCAAATCCTGCCCACGCGGATTCCGATAAGTTTTCACCACCCCTCGGATATCTAAGAAATTATGTGATTTGGTTTGGATACTTAAGC
>NZ_JANSIH010000101.1:0-8256 GCF_047462075.1 Synechococcus sp. R55.2 | reverse complement strand
GATCACAAGGTGCAGCAGCAGGAGTTCAAACGGCGCTACCAGGCGGTGCAGCAGGGGTACTCCAAGTCTGTTCAACGATCAAACGATCATAGAAATCCAAGCGTTGTGTAGTCTCGTAAAAAAAGGGGATCCAATGGATCCCCCGTGGCTACCAGAGCTTAAGGCAAATGCCCGTCCAAAGCAGGTAACTGCAGCACTAGGGCTTCAGCTCGCTGGGGATGCGCTCCCCGAAGAGCACGAAGTAGAGAATCCGATAAATGTCCGTGTTCAGGATCCCGGTGGTCGGCACCAACTCTTGGGCGTTCAAGCCCGCAGCGCGAGCAATGACTCCACTGCCGACGTCATCTCCGGTAGCCCAAGCCACGGCAAAGGGATAGCGCTTGCCATTCTTGTCAGGAGCAGAAATAAACGGCTTTGTGCCCGTGCCGTCAACTCCGTCAATGGGGGCACCACTGCCTTCGGGGTCAGTAGGGGGCAACGGCTCATCGGCGGACTCGACATCCACCAACTGCATGCCACCGGCGTTGCTGTCGCTGGTGGTGATCATGAAGGTCTTGGGATTCTTCTCGATAAAGTTGAGAATCACCCCGATGGCATCGTCGGCCCGCTTCATGGCCTCCAGGCAGCCAGAGGCATTGAGGTTGTTGCACATGTTATCAGTGCCCTCTTCTTCGATGACGGCGAAGAAGCCCTTAGGATTGCGGGAGATCCGCGCCAGGGCAAATTCGGTCATCTCGGCAATGGTGGGGGCGCTGGCAATGTAGTTGGGCAGGTTTTGGGCGCGCAGCTCTTCCTCTGGCTTGTCGTAGAAGGTGTCCTCCACGTTGAACACCCCCAAAACTTTGGAAACATCAGCCGGCAGCTTCAGCAGCTCGTCGCGGGTGTAGACAACGGCGTACCCTTTTTTCTTGGCCTCCTCAATCAGGTTGCGGCCATCCTTGCGCTTCCCTTGGCCAAAGCGGCCCTGGACACCTTCCGGCAGCAGCCATTCCTCGCCAGCGCCGAGGATGATGTCTACCCCTGACTCCACCACCTGCAGGGCAATCTCCTCATAGTCGCTGCGCTTGGCAGCTTTGGCAACGAAGGCAGCCGTCCCCGGCTCAATGATGGATCCCGTTTGCACCAGAGCCGTACCCAAGCCTGCCGCCACGGCATCTTCCATGATCGTGTTCAGGGTACCGTTGGCAGAAGGATACTCCTTGCCGTCCGGATCCAACCCAAAGCTCTTGGCGTGGGCACGGGTTCCCGTGGCATGGATCACCGCTCCGGCGTTGGAAGTTCCTCCAAGCTGGTCAAGAAGGTGCCCGCGATAAGGGGCAATCACGGGGAGACGATCCCAGTTCAGAAAGCCATCAGGGCCGTAGTGGAGAATGCGCGTAATGTCCCAGTGGGAAGCTGAGGTTCCATCTGGGTGAAAGAAGATTGCACCGTTGCCGGTTGGCTTAGGCGCCGCTTGAGCCACACTAGAGGAAAAAACTGACGAGGACAGCAGACACAAAGTTGCAGCCAAAGCCGCCCTCAAAGAATAGCTACGCATAGCTAACACGCCCTTGCTCGTTCGAAGCTGAACGTTAAAAAACGTAACACAGCTTCAGATGAGTTTGCAAGGGCACAGCAATGCAGCAGCGCGAAACGTGCCTGAAGCGAGTGCGCCACTGAGCGATTTCCCCGTCTGACAGTGCAGCTTACGGGGTCTATAACTAACGTTAACTATCTCTTAACTGTCTCATAACTGTCAAGGCTTCTCGCAGGGCTTTTGGGGTACCTGTTCTAAGGCGCAGCCGTCCCTCTGGTCAAGTGGCTCTTCTGGAGGTGATGGCGGGGTTTTTGGCCAGTGGCTGCCATGCTTGCCTAAGCTGTCTGAGTTGCTGCTGCCAGCGCTGCAGTTCCCCCACCTCCAACGGGATCCCACCGAAGCGCACCTCCATGTAGCGCTCCAAGAACCGGATGGCCAACTGGGCTTGTGGCAAATCGGAGTGGCGCAGGTGCTCAACCCGTTGCGCTGGCCCCAAGTGCTCCGGGATCCCCACTGCTGTCGAAGCCTCCCGCAGTTGCAGATAAAGCCTTGAGATAAGCTGGCGGCGCTGCTGCGACTTGGGTAGAGCCGCCGGGATCCAGCGCATCCCAGCAAAGGCCAGACTCGGTAGCAAGAGGCCAACCATCCAGGTGGGCCAGGGGGGCGGAGGCTGCCACAGGGATCCCAGCAAAACCCCATTGCCGGCAGTGGCCAACAGAATCCACCCCCCATCCTGCCAGCGCAAAGCCCGATAGCGGCGGCGGCGACCCCAATAGGCCATGGATCCGGTGATCAAAACCACCCCCAACACCGGCAGGCCATTCTGCTGCAACGTTTGCCCCAAGGCAACCAGGCTGCGACGGAAGCCAGCACCGACATCCTCTCGATCGGGAGAGGCGGCTACAGCGCTGGCCAGCTCCTGGATCTGCCGCCAGATCTGCCGCTGGGTGGATAGGTCGTACTGGATGACGTACTTAAACCAGCGGAAGCGCAAGCTGTCGTAGAAATCTTGAAGGGGATCCCACCAGCTCTGCCGCTGACTAACATTGGCCTCTGCCGGCGTAGCGTCAAAGATGACCCAGCCGTAGGGGCCAAAGGGGATCTCTGTCCAGGAATGGGCGTCGGCATTGCGCACTGCCAGATACCGTTCCTGCGCCACCCAGCGCCCGCCCAAAAAGCCATTCACCATCCGGGCCGGGATGCCAATGCTGCGGGCCAGTATCGTCAGGGCTGTGGCGAAATATTCGCAGTGGCCCCGCCGATGGGTGAACAGAAAGGCGTCCAAAGGCGGCTCAGGGCCGGGATCCGGCAGATCGGTGGTATAGGCGTAGTTCTCCAGCAGGTAGTTCTGCAAAGCCGTCACCTTGCCAAAGACATCGGGGATCCCAGCGGTAACGTCTTCAGCCAAGGCGGGAATGCGCGGATCCAGGTCTGCTGGCAACTGCAGATAGGCTGCCTGTTGGACTGGGTCGAGAGCACTGAACAGCTCCGCGTGGCCTAGCTGGCGCAAGCGCGGGCTTAACTCCCTTGAGATCCGGCTCCGGGCGCGGTAAAGATGGGGCACCTGCCGAGGCAGAGAATGGCCAACATCTCCGGTCTCGCTCAGGATGAGGCGGCGATTTTGCCGTTGCCAGGCTTGTTGCACCGTCGCTGCTCCGCCCCGCTCCAGCCATTCCATCTCCACCAGCGGGGCCACCCCAAAAACGGTGTTGGTGACCAGCGGCTCCAGATAGATAAGCTGCTCCAAGGGGAGAAGCAGCAGGTCGGGAGCAGTGGGGATCAAGCTGGAGGCAGAGAGATCAAATACCCCTGCTGCGTTGGGGAAAATGGGGATGAAGCGGTCTAGCGTTCGCGACCAGGCCCGTCCATCGTAGCGATCGAAGCTGATCCCGCGCCAGTAGAGGGACTCCACACGGGGCGGCACCCCTGCCGGAAATTCCACCCGCATGACAACGGTGTTATCGGTTTTGAGGGTGCCGAATGCTCCCAGGCTGACTTCCTCGGCAAAGCCAGTGGTCATCACCGGCGAGCGGGCCTGGCGACCCAGAATTCCTAAACTGACCCGCGGGAACAAGAAAAACAAAGCCACGGACAGGATCACCGCCAGCAAAGCCAGGGATCCGAGAAAGCCCAAAAAGTTGAGGTTGATGCCACGGGTTTGGCTGGCTGCCTGCGGGTGCTGCTCTGCTTGCAGGCGCAGGTGGTAAAGGGTGAGGTTGATTAGCCCTACCCCCACGTACAGCAAAAACAGCAGCCCAAAGCTGATGTCTTCGTTGAACAGGGTGGCAATGGCCATCAGCAGCAGAGACAGCACCGCCAACTGGATGTGATCGGCTGCCCGTTCCCGCTGAAACAGCTTGGCCCCCGTTAGGTAAAGCACCAAGCCAATGGCCCCATCGGAAAAGGGAAGGATCCCAAAGATAACCAAAGCCAGCAGGCTAAGCAACACCGCCACCGTCAGGGGCATCCACAGGGGGGCATAGCGGGCAAAAGCAATCCTTGGCGGCTCCCAAAACCAACTGCAGGCCCCCGCTGCCAAACAGACACCAATCACCGGTGGCGACAAAGCCTGATCCCCCAGACAAAGGGCCGTGAAGGCGATCCCCACCAACAGGTAAACAAACACCTTTTGAACGGATGGCAGTGTCCAGGTCATGGCCCTTGGGGGTCGATCCTTTCCAGCATAGCCAAGTCTTTTTTGCTACCGGTTTGCCCTCCCTGGGATCCCCTTTTGGACAAAGCGAAGAGCATTAGAATCGTCAACTAAGAATCGTTAAGATTTTGTTACTCGCCGGTCTCGACGGGATACCTGTGACACGCTGCGCGAAAAGGTGGTGAGATGTCCAGCCAAAACGAAATTCACGTGGTGGGGGCGCGGCAGCACAACCTCAAAAATGTCAACCTGCGGATCCCGCGGGATCGCCTGGTGGTGTTCACCGGCGTCTCCGGCTCTGGCAAATCTTCTTTGGCCTTTGACACCATTTTTGCCGAAGGGCAGCGGCGCTATGTGGAATCCCTCAGTGCCTATGCGCGGCAGTTTTTGGGGCAACTGGACAAGCCGGATGTGGATCGCATCGAAGGGCTGAGTCCGGCCATCTCCATCGATCAAAAGTCCACCAGCCACAACCCCCGCTCGACGGTTGGCACCGTTACCGAAATCTACGACTACCTGCGGCTTCTGTATGGGCGAGCTGGGATCCCTCACTGTCCCCATTGCAACCGGGTGATCGCCCCCCAGACGGTGGATCAAATTGTGGATCAGATCCTGGCCCTGCCGGATCGGACGCGGTTTCAGTTGCTCTCGCCGGTGGTGAAGGGGAAAAAGGGCACCCATGCCAACCTGTTGCAAAGCTTGCGCCAGCAAGGGTTTGTGCGCGTGCGCATCGACGGCCAGGTGCGGGATCTGAGCGAGGAGATCGAGTTAGCCAAAAACAAAACCCACACCCTTGAGGTTGTGGTGGATCGGCTGGTCAAGAGCCCCGACATAGCGGAGCGACTGGCCGATTCTCTGGCAACCTGCCTGCGCCAGTCGGGAGGAATTGCGGTGGTGGAGCTGCTGCCGCGGGAAGAGGAGCGAGAACAGCTGCTGCAAAAGGTGGCCGAGTCGGCGGGGCAATACCTGAACAGCAAGCCAACGGAGCTGATTTTTTCTGAGCAATTTGCCTGCCCGGAGCACGGTTCGGTGATGGGCGAGCTGTCGCCGCGCCTGTTTTCCTTCAACTCGCCGATTGGGGCCTGTCCTGTCTGCCACGGGCTGGGTTTTGAGCCCATCTTCGACCCCGAGCGGATCGTGCCCGATCCCAAGCTCCCCTTGTACGCGGCCATCGCCCCTTGGGCAGAGCGGGAGAACCCCTACTATCTGGCTTTGTTGGCGGGAGCCGCCAAGGCTTTTGGCTTCGACCTCAGCACCCGCTGGTGCGATCTCACCCCCCAGCAACAGCAGATCATCCTCTACGGTGCAGACCAGGAGGTCTACATCGCCGAGGTAGAATCTCAGTACCGAGGCCGGGGGTACTATCGCCGCTATGAGGGGGTGATTCCCCAATTGCAGCGGCACTACCAGGAAACCACTTCCGAAATCTATCGGCAAAAGCTGGAAGCCTACCTCACCTACCGTCCCTGTTCCGCCTGTGGGGGATCCCGTCTCAAGCCGGAAGCTCTGGCCGTGCGCATCGGCGGCTACCGCATCACGGATCTCACCGAGATCTCCATCCGCGACTGCCTGCACCGCCTGGAGCAGTTGAAACTTACCCCGCGACAAGTGCAGATCGGCGAGCTGGTGCTGCGGGAGATCAAAACCCGGCTGCAGTTTTTGGTGGATGTGGGCCTGGACTACCTAACGCTGGCCCGTCCGGCCATGACCCTCTCCGGGGGCGAGGCGCAGCGGATCCGGCTGGCCAGCCAGATGGGCTCCGGCTTGACGGGGGTGCTCTACGTGTTGGACGAACCCTCGATTGGCCTCCACCAGCGGGACAACGAGCGCCTGTTGCAAACCCTGTTTCGCCTGCGAGATCTGGGCAACACCCTGATCGTGGTGGAACACGACGAAGAAACCATCCGTGCCGCCGACCACATCGTCGATATCGGCCCTGGGGCCGGCATCCACGGGGGGGAAGTGGTGGCCCAGGGATCCCTGGCGGACATCATGGCCTGCGAGCGCTCCATCACCGGAGCTTATCTTTCGGGGCGGCTGCGGATCCCTACCCCTGCGCAGCGGCGGGCTGGGAAAGCGGTTGCCCTCAAGCTCACCAATGCCCACAAAAACAACCTCAAGCACATCGATGTGGAGATCCCTCTGGGCAAGTTGGTCTGTGTTACAGGCGTCTCCGGCTCCGGCAAATCCACCTTGGTCAACGAATTGCTCTACCCTGCCCTGCAGCACCATCTTGGACACAAGGTGCCCCAACCCGCGGAGATGGGAGAACTTGAGGGCATCGAACACATCGACAAGGTGATCGTCATCGACCAATCTCCCATTGGCCGTACCCCCCGCTCCAACCCTGCCACCTACACCGGCCTGTTCGACCCGATCCGCCAAACCTTTGCCCAAACCTTGGATGCCAAGGCCAGAGGCTACCCATCCGGCCACTTTTCCTTCAATGTCAAGGGGGGGCGCTGTGAAGCCTGCAAAGGGCAGGGGGTGAACGTGATTGAAATGAACTTCCTGCCCGATGTGTACGTCACCTGCGAAGTCTGCGGGGGCAGCCGTTACAGCCGCGAAACCCTGCAGGTCAGGTACAAGGGCAAGAACATCGCCGAAGTCCTGGATATGACAGTGGGGGAGGCGCTGGAGTTTTTCGCTGCCCTGCCTCCTGCCGCCAAGATCCTGCAGACCTTGGCCGATGTGGGCCTCGATTACATCAAGCTGGGCCAGCCAGCTCCTACCCTCTCCGGTGGGGAAGCGCAACGGGTCAAGCTGGCCGCAGAACTGGCCCGCCGCTCCACCGGCAAAACCCTCTATCTGCTGGATGAGCCCTCCACCGGCTTGTCTTTTTACGATGTCCACAAGCTCTTGAACGTCCTGCAACGGCTGGTGGATACAGGCAACACCGTGCTGGTGATCGAGCATAACCTGGACATTCTCCGCTGTGCTGATTGGATTATTGACTTGGGGCCAGAGGGCGGCGACCGCGGCGGCCAGATCATCGCCGTTGGCACTCCAGAACAGGTGGCTGAGCACCCCGGATCCCATACAGGGCGATATTTGAAGCAGGTTTTGCAACAACATCCCCCAGGTCGCTGAGCAACTCAGCCTGCTCCAGGGAGAAAGTTGACCGAAAGCGGCTGTCGGGATCCCCTTTCGCTTTTTGCTCTGCTCACCTCAGCCATGGCGGTGGAGGACTGATGCGGCGAGGACTCTATCCCACCCAGGCGCTCCGCACCGTGAACGCAAGGGTGAACGGTTAGCCTGAGTCTCACGTCGCTATGGCATGATGGGTCGGAAGGAAAAGGTTCGCACTCTCCCCATGGTAGGGCAGACCCTGGGTGGCCGCTATCAGATCTTGGAAGCACTGGGATCCAGCGGACAAACCTACTTGGCACAGGATAGCCATCATCCTGAGCGGCTTCGGGTGGTGCTCAAACGCTGGCAGGCCGGCCAAAATGCTCCGCACCGCGAACACAGTGAGGACTCCGCCTCGCTACGGCATCTCTTTCAGCAAGAAGTGGCGCTGCGGGAGCACCTGGGATCCCACGAGGGTATCCCCCGCCTGTTGGCCTGCTTTGAGCAAGAGGGGGAGTTTTATTGGGTGGAAGAATGGGTTGAAGGGCCCACCCTGGAACAAGCTCTATTGCTAGGTAACGCAACCGAGAGGGGCCAGCTAACGACTCCGTCCCGCCAAATGCACTGCCATTGGGGGCACGACTGGACAGAGGCTGAGGTACGAGCCTTGTTGCAGGATGTGCTGCAAACCTTGGCCTTCCTGAATGGGGAAGGGGTGAGCTGCTGCAACCTGCAGCCCTCTCGCTTGATCTACCGTCAGGCGGATGGCCGATGGGTGTTGTTGAAGTGGGGGGGTGAGGAACAGGGTCTGGCTTTTTCCGGCTCTGGCTTCGGGAACCCCTATGGCCCCAGGCATTGCAGCGACCTCTATGCTCTTGGGCTGATTGCCCTGCAGGCCCTCTGCGGGATCCCGCCCCAGAAGCTGTTTCGCGACCCGTTGACGGGGGAGTTGCGCTGGCACGATCTGGCCTCTACTAGCGCTCCTTTTGCTGCTTTTCTGGATCGTTTGGTGAGCTGC
>NZ_JANSIH010000100.1:0-8304 GCF_047462075.1 Synechococcus sp. R55.2 | reverse complement strand
ATTATACATTATTTTCAGTATAGTTGAGCTTATTATTGACTAGAGTCATGCTCTCACAAAACCGTAGGCAAACTAACCTCAGCCCTGCCGGAAGCAGGCTATGACCCTTTCGCAGGTTGATTACCCTCTGGGGATCCCTGCCACTCGAGGTGGAACGCTTTACTGACAGACTTTGCCCTGCTGGTCGGCAGAAGGGCTGTCAGAGTTCTTGTTGGTTAGCTTACCACCCCCCGGCCCAAACTCAGCCCGGCAAGCCTTGAGAGTCGGAGGAGAGCGACATTCCGCCTGTTAGAGCTGGTCAATCTCCTTGCGCAAATTTTCCAACTCCAGATCGACCTCGCTCTCACCTGCGGTGGAAGGTCGGCCTGAGGACTTCGCCTCCCCAGAGGGCAACTGACCCTGAATCGACGCCTTGAGCATCAGCAGCTCATGATCCACATCCGAGCCACCCGCCTCCAAAGCGGCAAACTGGTTTTCCAAATTGTCTACCGCCAGCTCGGCTACTGCCGCCGACTGGGCCTCCAGGGAGTTCACCTTCTCCTCCATACGCTCAAAAGCAGCAAAGGCGCTTGTGGCGTCCACCCGCCCGATAACCTGATTGATTTGCTGGGAAGCCTTGGCGGCGCGGGCGCGAGCGATGAGCATGTCCTTTTTGGTCTTGGCCTCAGCGATCTTGCTCTCCAGCTTGGTCATGTTGGACTTCAGGATCTCCACCTGCTTAGTCTGCTCATCCAACTGCCGCTTCAGGCTTTGGGCAGTCTCGGCAAAGGTTTTCTTGCGCACCAGCGCTTCCCGAGCCAAAGCTTCGTTGTTGTTGCGCAGGGCCAACTCGGCGCGTCTTTGCCACTCATCAACACTCTGCTGTGCTTGCTCATACTGCCGCTCTATCCGCTTCTGGGCAGCAATGGCCTGGGCAACCGCTTGCCGCATCTGGTAGTGATCCTCAGACATGTCCTGAATGGTCTGGTTCAGGATTTTCTCCGGATCCTCGGCGCTGCTGACCAGCGCATTGATATTGGATCTAATGATTCGGCTGACCCGATCGAACAATCCCATCGGTTGCTTCCCCCTCTAGCGGTCTGACCTAATCCTACCCTTGCTGCTTTGATGCCTTCCAGTGCTTCTACTCCAGTATAGGGATCCATAGGGCTCCGCTGAAAAAAGCTGTAACGTTCTCTTGCCCCAATACCCTCCAGAGCCGATAATGCTTGCTTAACTTCGTTTGCTGACCGACAATCCCTGTTCTCTGATCGGGGCCATCCGCAGGTCGAAACGAAGTTGAGTTTGGCCGGTGTTGTTGGGAGTTCTCCGCCCCAGGTTCACGATTCAGGAGAGGGATCCGTGGCTCAGCGCCCGATTATTCTGGGTATTGTTGGCGATAGTGCTGCTGGGAAGACCACCCTTACCCGCGGCATTGCCCAAGTCTTGGGGGAAGAAAACGTCACTGTCATCTGCACCGACGACTACCACCGCTACGACCGCAAACAACGCGCTGAACTGGGGATTACAGCCCTCCATCCCGACTGCAACTACCTGGATATCGTTCAGCAGCACCTGACGCTCCTGCGCACCGGCCAGCCGATCCTAAAGCCCGTCTACAACCACAGCACCGGCACCTTTGACCCGCCAGAGTATGTCAAGCCCAACAAATACGTGATTGTCGAAGGGCTGCTGGGCTACTTTACCCGTGGTATGCGGGATAGCTACGATGTCAAGGTTTATTTGGCCCCTCCCGAACATCTACGCGCCCTCTGGAAGATTAAGCGGGACACCCGCAAGCGCGGATATACCGAAGAGCAAGTGCGAGAAGAGCTCAAAAAGCGCGAACCCGACTCAGAGGCTTTTATTCGTCCACAGCGCCAATGGGCCGATGTAGTGGTCACCTTTTACCCGCCCCAAGAGGGATCCGACCAAGACGAGGTATTGCTGAATGCACGCTTGGTGCTGCGCCCCACCATTCCTCACCCAGATTTTTGGCAAATCCTCAATGCCCGCGACAATCACCTTAGCTCTGCCATTCGTTTGGATTTGGATCGGGATATGGGCAAGCCCGTCGATGTTTTGCAGATTGATGCCCATGCTACGGCCAGCCAAGTGATCGAATTGGAGCGGATGCTCTGCAACGAAATCCCTTACCTGGGCAAGTTCTGTAGCTTAGAGGGAAACCCCAATATCGGCCAATTGATCGGCACCACCGGCGAGCTGCTCCAGAGCTATCCCCTGGCTTTGACTCAATTGCTGATCACCTACCACATGCTAAAAGCGGCCCATATCTACCAGTAGAATCCGTGGCGGTGAGGGATCCCCAGTTTCGCAAGACCTGCAGGGTAAGGCTCGGCCCAGCACGGTAACCCGCTCCCAGAGCAGAGTCTTGTGAGCTTCTGTCAAGGACATGGGCTGTGCTGGAATTGAACCAGCGGCTCCCACCGTGTCAAGGTGGTACTCTACCACTGAGTTAACAGCCCCTACGAGCGATGCCGCTGTGCATCTGCCTGAAGGCCGGAAACAAATAATATCACATCTTAACCTGTCCCATTGGGGTCAACCTAGGTGGAGAGTGGACAGGTGCCCTATTTCAAATCAAAAAGGGGATCCGGTCAGCAACTGGTAGTGCAACACCTGGGGTGGGCGAGCAAAGTAGGGCCCGATGAGGGCACGCCAGCGGACAAAGTTTTCCGATTGGCGAAAGTTGACCAGATGGGCCTCTAGGGATCCCCACTGAACGAGCAGTAGGTATTGCTGAGGGTGCTCCAGACAGCGCTGCAGTTGGTGCCCTTGGTAGCCGTCGGTCTGCTGCAAATAGATGAAAGCTTGAGCGATGGCGGCTTCAAAGGCGGCTTCAGAGCCGGGGGTAATTTCAAACTGAGCCACCTCAAGGATGGAGGAAGCAGTCATGGGTTAGGTATGCAGGCCGCATTCGGTTTTGCTTGTGCCCTTCCAGCGTCCAGAGCGGGGATCCGCCCCTGGCTCAACAGGCGCAGTGCAGTGGAGGCAGCCGATACTGGGGTAGTGGCGATCGTGCAGGGGGTTGTAAGGGATCCCGTGGTCAAGGATGTATTTCCAAACTTGGCCATTTGTCCAGTCAGCCAGCGGGTTGAGTTTGAGGCGGTTGCGCTTGCCGTCCCACTGCACCTTGCCGATATCGGCGCGGGTGGGGGATTGTTCCCGACGCATCCCTGTAATCCAAGTGGTGCAACCGGCCAGAGCACGATTCAAGGGCTCCACCTTGCGGATGTTGCAGCAGAGGTCGGGGTTAGAGCGATACAGTTCTGGCCCGTATTGAGCTGCTTGCTCTTCCGGGGTAAGCAAGGGCTTGAAGATCTGCAGTTGCAAGTGGGGGTAGCGCGCCAACACCTGCTCCCGCAGTTGTAGGGTTTCCGGGAAGTGAAAATCGGTGTCCAGAAAAAAAGCGCGAACACGGGGGTTAATCGCCGTGAGCAGATCGATCAGCACTAGGTCTTCCGGGCCAAAGCTACAGGCCAGCACCAGCCCATCTCCAAATTCTTCAACCGCCCAGGTGAGCAGGTCGCTTGCCGACAAAGGCTCAAACCGTTCGCTCAGGGACGCCACTTGAGGTTGATACTGCTCCCGCAGCGCTTGAGCCGCCAGCTCCCAGCGGCTAGAAGGAGAAAGGCTTGCTGTCATAGGGGGAAGACACCGAACTCGACGATTTTTGCTTTTTTTAATCTACACTAATTCGGTCAAGCTTTAGGGGTTTTGATTACCAGGCGGCAGCGGGCAGAGGGAGAGAGCGGGATCCCTTGGCCCGGAGAGGGATTTGTCCCCAGCGATCCCGTCGGATCCCCATTACCAAGCCGTGCCAGAGGGGGCTGGGATCCAATGCCGGCAACTTAACCCAGTGGTAGCGCAACACCCCTCGCCGTGGGTTCACCTCCAGCTCAAACACCCGCAGAGCCGAAACCGGCCCCACCAGAGGAGGTGCTGTCAGGTAGGGGATCCCATCGCGGACATACACCTTCGGCACATGCAGATGCCCACTCAACACCGCCACCACTCGCCCGTGGCGGGCCAGGAGAGCGTGTAGTGCCGAGGCTGGTTCGCTGAGGAGCCGGTACTTGCGAAACAAAACCGCGTCCATTTGGGTGGGAGCAATGAAGGGCGGCTGATGGATCAGCAGGATCAGCCATTCTTCCGGCACCGTTTGCAGATGTTCGTCCAGCCAGTGCAGTTGGGAGGGGCGGAGCACGCCCTGAGGCAAAGGGAAGCGTCCCAGGCTGGCGTCGAGGGCAATCAAGCGGATCCCGGGCAGAGGGGAAAGGCTGTAATCGACGTAACCGGTGGGAGCCGGGGACAGGGGAAATTGGCTTTGGCACCAACGGATAAACTGATCCCGGTTGAAGCGTCCCTTTCTCCCTAGGGTGTCGATATCGTGGTTGCCCAGGCTGAGGTAATAGGGCACCCGCAGTTGGGCAACAATCTCCTGGAAAGATTGAAAGCTCTCCGGATCCGCTTGATCCACCAAATCCCCGGTAAACACCACGAAGTGCAGATCGGGCACCTGGTTGAGATGGGCAACGGCTGCTTCCAACTGGCGGCGAGGGGAATCCGACATCCACCAACAGCGGCACCCTGTCTCGGGCATCAGGTGGACATCTGAGACTTGAGCAAAGCAAATGCGTTGGGTTGCCATTGTTTAGGTACTTATTCACACCTCACGCCCGCATCATAGTCAATGATGGGCTGGGGGGCTATGGGATTCTCTTAACCTCAGCCGGATCTGGCGAGCACCTATTGGGAACTGAGGACAGGTAGGGCTATGAAAGGGGCGCGCAGACCGGTCAAATCCATCTGAGAGGGTTTCCCGGGCTCTCACCCCCAGCCTCTGTTCCAAAGGGAGAGGGGAGTGTTGCCGTGATTTGGAATGGCTACAGACGCAAATGAGTCTGATTCTTGTTTCAGCATCGTTGCCGAGCAACCGCTAGGGTGTAGAGACGCGGATCTTCGACAAGAGGATCCCTAGGAAAAAACGAGAAAGAAGGAGAGAAAATCATGTCTGCCAGCACCCTTGTCCGTTGCGCCTGTGAACACTGCAACTGCAGCTTCGAGAGCAGCCAAGGCTATCGCTACGAAGGCCAACTCTACTGCAGCGAAGCCTGTGCCACCCACAATCACGAGCACCCCTCCGCTTGTTGTGTGGCTTCCCACTGCTGTCAATAAGCAGGTCACCAGGCCTTCTTGGGGATCCCAAGCTGCTTTTCTCCCCAGGCAGTTTTTGATAGGCTCCTAGGAACCTTTATCCCTGTCGAGCTTGCATGGAATACCGCTGGGAGCTGCTGCCCACTCCCCCCCAGTTCAATCCGCAACTGAGCCGGGAATACGGCAAGTATGCGGCCAAGGTGATGGCCCTGCGGGGTCTGCACACTTGGGAGCAAGCGCGGGCCTTCGCGGATCCCGAACACTATTCCCCCACACCGTCGGGATCCCTGCCAGATCTGGAGCGGGCGGTGGCACGGCTGCTACAGGCGCGGGAAAGGGGAGAGACCCTGTGCATTTGGGGGGACTTTGACTGCGATGGTGTCACCAGCACCAGTCTTCTGCTCTCGGCGTTACAACCCTTGGGCTTCCGAGTCCAGTTCACCATACCGCTGCGCAGTACCGAAGGGCACGGCCTCAACCCTCAACGGCTGCAGCAGGTGCTGGCCCAGGGCTGTCAAGTGATCCTGACGGTGGATTGCGGCATGGGCAATACCGCCGAAATTGCCATGGCCCAAGCCCAAGGGGTGGATGTGATCGTGACGGATCACCACATGCTGCCAGATCCCTTGCCCGCTGCCTATGCGGTGGTCAACCCCTTGCGATTGCCGGCTGAACATCCGCTGCGCTTCTTGCCGGGGGTGGGAGTGGCCTACAAGTTGGCGGAGGCGCTCTACCAAGCCCTAGGGATCCCTGGTGTCGAGCAGCACCTGGATTTGGTGGCGGTGGGAATTGTGGCCGATGTGGCGGTGTTGCAGCGGGAGTGCCGCTACTTGGTGCAGCGGGGCCTGCCGGTGCTGGCCAATACCCAGCGGCTGGGGCTGCGGGCCTTGTTGGATCAGGCCCAACCCAAGGGATCCGTGCTGCCAACAGCCCAAGATGTTGGCTTTCGCCTTGCTCCCAAGCTGAATGCAATTGGCCGTCTGGAAGATGCCAGCCTGGCGGTGGAGCTGCTGACCACCCCCGATCCAGAGCGCGCCCAGGCCCTGGTGCAGCACTTTGTCGCCCTCAATGAGGAGCGTAAGCACCTCACCCAGCAGGTGATCCAAGAGGCCAGCCAACAGGTGGAGAGCATGGATCTGGCCCGAGAAGGAGCCATTGTTTTGGCCGAAGCCGGCTGGAACCCAGGGGTTCTGGGGATCGCGGCGGCGCGCTTGGTGGAGCAGTACCACTGCCCAACGGTGTTGATCGCCAAAGACGAAGCAGCGGGACGGGGCTATGGGTCGGGCCGTTCCCTGCCGGGGGTGAACCTGGTGGAGGCCATCGAGGCTGTGCGCCCCCTGTTGCTGGGGGGAGGTGGACACCCTATGGCAGCCGGGATCCAAGTGGATCTCTCTTGCCTGGCCGCCGTACAACTGGCTTTGCGGCGGGAGCTGGCCGCGCGGGTCAGCCCAGATCACCAGGCTCGCACCTTAGCAGTGGAGATCGTCATCGATTGGGAGCTTCTGGCCTCTCAGGGCCGGGACGGGGTGGCAGAGCTGGATGAGGTGTATCGGCAGGTGCAGCTTCTGCAGCCCTTTGGGCACGGCAACCCCAACCCCGTCGTAGCCCTGATGAATGTTCGCTGCGGCAGCGTTAAGTTGGGGATTTCTCAGAATGGTCGCCACCTGAAGTTTGAGCTGGGATCCCGTACCCTGTGGTTTTGGCAAGCCGGAGAAGAGCTGGAGCGCTGGCAAAAATGCCAGGCTTTGGACATCGCCCTACAGTTGGAGGCGGATGACCGGGGCAGACAGCCTTGGCAGGGCAAAGTGCTGGCGGTGCGCCCTGCGGGAGAGTGGCAGGCACCCACCATTTCCGCCCCTCGCCTACAGATCCAAGATTCTCGGCAGAAACCCCTGCCGGATTCGCAGCAGGGGGCCATCTGTTACGACGGGCAGGAGGCCGAGAACTTTGTTCCACCACCCAAAGGGAAAGAGCTGGTACTGGCCCGCTGGCCCTGGCTACCGGCGGACTTGGCACAACTGCTGCAACAGGTACAGCCCCGAACCCTGATCCTGGCCGCTTCTGCCTCCCCCAGGGAGCAGATCCCCCAGCAGATTGCCCAACTGCAAGCGCTGTGGCAAGCAGGCCGACGGGATCCCGAGGATCTGGCTGCGGCAACCGGCTTTCCCCGGCAGTGGCTGGCGGAACTGGACAGTCCGGAGCAGATCCCCACGCTGCTGATGGGCCGCCTTCAGGAATCCCAAGCCTTTCACCGCTGGCTGGATGAGGCTAGCCCCACCCAGATTGCCCAACTGTGTCAGCGGCTAATGCAATCGGATCCCCTCTCAAGAGAGACAAGAGAGAAAAGAGAAAAGAACGGAGAGTAGTGAGAAGGGAGTATCCTCACTCCTCTCTCCTCACTTCGTTGCTCCCCACCGCTGACGCGATACTCTGGATCAAATGGCTCAACCTCATTTTTTCCAGCAACCAGAGCCCCTCAGAGTTTTCCGTGATCCCGGTTCGCCTAACCTTGCACAATTTTCTCTGTTATGCTCATGCCGTTTTGGATCTGCGCGGGATCCATACTGCCTGCATTTGTGGCCCCAATGGGGCAGGCAAGTCTGCCCTGCTCGATGCCCTCACCTGGGGCCTTTGGGGGCAAAGCCGGGCTAGCAATGACAGCGATCTCATCCGCAAGGGGGCCAGCGAAGCCTGGGTAGAGGTGATCTACCGCTCGCGAGGACAAACCTACCGCATCCTGCGCAGCCGTCATCTATCGGGCGAGGGATCCCTGGAGTGGCAAATTCAAACCGGAGAAACCGACGGCCAACCTCGCTGGCGCAGCCTAACCCGCCGCGGCATGCGCGCCACCCAACAGGCCATTCAAAGTCAGCTCAGCCTCGACTACGAGACCTTTATTCACTCCGCCTATCTGCGACAAGGACAAGCAGATGCCTTCACCCTGAAGCGTCCCGGCGAGCGCAAGCAGATCTTGGCCGACATGCTCAAGTTGGGGCAGTACGATTTGCTGGCCGACCGCTGCCGGGAACAGGCGCGCAGTGCCAAACTCAAAGCCGATCTGCTCCAAGAGCGCCTGCAGCAGCTCGACCAACAACAGGCCCACGTTGGCCAAATCCAAGCCGAGCTGGAGCGACTCCAACAACGGCA
>NZ_JANSIH010000099.1:0-8320 GCF_047462075.1 Synechococcus sp. R55.2 | reverse complement strand
GGTCGCGTCTTCGCGTCAGCGTTGCGGAGCAATAGCGTTGCGGAGCAATAATGCAAGGGATCCAAAAGGTTTTTCTCAGTAGCCCAGGCATCTCACCCCAAGCTGAAACGAGTATACAATTGCCTTCCTTTTTGAGGATTGGTTGGCTATTCGCTCACCCCTGATCTGCTCAGTTCTCCTCTGCTTCTCTTGGGCAAAGATGGGTTCGCGCGGCCAGAAGCGCATTGAAAAGCGAAAAGAAGGTGCCCTTACCAAAGAATTGGGTCTAAAGCCCTGCCGTACCGCTATGCAGCTCGCCTTGGCGGGCCTAGCACGGTGGCTTTTGTGCTACACCCTAACCGGCATCGATCAAATCGTTGGATCCCCAGCCAGGGGCAACCTGAGCCGCTCTGAGAATAAAGGCAGCCAGATTTCTCAGGGCTTCGTCGTCCATCCAGGAAGGGGGTACAGGTCGGCATCCATAGCTGGAATCCGAGCCATCGTAGCTGCGGGGATCCCGCTGGTACTCCATCAAGGCTTGAAGGGTATCTCGGGGTGGAGTGGCACCGCGCAAGTCCTTCAAAGAGAGGGAAATGTTGGGAGCCGGCAAAGTGGCACCGCCCACATGACAATTCAAACAGGCGGACTGAAAACGATTTTTGCCGTCCGTGAGCTGCTCTGGGGTAAAGGTGAGGGTATGCCCTGCGGCATCTAGAGGCAATTCCACAGGGCCACTCACCCGCAAATACTGGTTCACGTAAGGATCAATGCGGGCAGCCACCGGACTGGCCAGCCCCAGCCACAACAAAGCTAGGATCCCGACCCAGGCCCAGAGGCGAGACGGGATCCGCCATCTCATAGGCAACTTCTGATCCAGATGCGGCATTAGAGATAGGCTGATAGGTCGCTGTGGCTTTCGTTCTTGGTACCACCCCAGCCGGGAACGGTCTTGGCCTGCACCAGAATGTAGCCCGCAATCAGCTTCAGATCCTCGTCGGTGAGGTTGCGCAGACGGGGATACTCACTGGTGAGCTGGGTGTTGGGGTGATACTCCAACAGAGACTCCACCCCGTCATAGGTGACCGGATTCTTGATGTAGTCCACGATTGCCAGCACATTATCCCGTGGGGGAGTTGCCCCCTCCAGATCCGAAAGCTTCAAGCTTACGTCTGGGTTGGGATAGGTCTGACCGCCCACATGGCACTGGGCGCACGCGGTGTTGAATAACTTCTTCCCTTTGGCCAACTGGGCCTCGGTAAAGGTAATGGACTCGGTTGGCGACAGAGCCACCGCAGGAATATCCTTAGCTGCAAACACTGGAGCCAGACCCCAGCCAAACCCAGCCATCAACACAGCCAACAGCAGGACAAGCAACCGACGACGCGCTGGCACAAACACCTTCTGAACAGAAAAAGCTTTGCTAAACATGGTTCTCCGTAGATCAGTCTAGAAAGAGGAGAGGTGGGCTCCACTCCAGCCGCAAACCCGACAACAGGATCAAGAATAGACCATCAAGAGATCATTTGCAGATGGGATCCGAGATGGTTTCCCAATCGGTTCCATTTGCCTTTGGTGTTAAGTTTGATTACGGAGCTGTGGCCTGTTGGGGGTCTGTTGGCCGGGAGCTGACTTGGCCACAGCCCGGTCGAGGTGGGGAGAACTGAGCAGGTAATATAGAGCTTGGCTTGCTTGCCCGGCAACCTCACAGCAGGAGAATACGGCAGACTCCGTTCCAGGTTTTTGCAGGATTGCCCCCATGTCCTCTGTCCGATTCCAGCCGTTGCGGGTGGCTTTCACCTGTGCGGATCCCAGTCAGATCCAAATGCCTGTTGCCAATTTGCTGGCGGCTTTGCCGGCCTCACCGCTTCTGGCCTACACAGATCCGGAAGCAGCAGACTTGCGGGTAGAGCTGTTGCCCGATGCCATTTATCACTTTTACCGTCGGGGGGAAGAGGTGGCTCTGGCGGCCTTCCGGATCCCGGTGAAAAAGCTACAGGCCCTGCCTCGCAAGCTGGTGCGGCTGTTGGAGCACGTGGCCGCTTTCGGCAACCTCTTGAATCTGCAACCTCCCAGCGATGCGCTGAGCAGCATCTTGGAAGTGGAATTTCTCCAACTGGAAACCCCGGCCAGCAGCTCTGCCCCTGCCGAAGTGAGCCCCCTGCCGCGGGATCCCCAAGGGAAAGTGCAAATCCAAGCAGGCCGCAACCTGGCCATTGCCTTGAGAAACAGAGCCCCCACTCCAGTGCATGTTTATGTCACCGTCTTTGACGAGCGGCGGTACAGCGTGGACTTGGTTTACCCCTATCAACCAGATCTGCCTGCCCGCTTGCGCCCCAATGAGAGCCTGCTGATCGGCTCTGGCCCCCGCTACTTGCTGCAGATGCAACTGCCAGAAGGAACGAACGTAGCGGTGGATCACTTCAAAATCTGGGTCAGCGGCACCAGCATGCAGCCGGGCATTATGGTGATGCCTCCCCTGGGGCAACGGCTGGAGCCCCCCTCCGAGGATCCCTACGGGGCCGGATCCCGTCTAGATCGAGAGGTAAGGCTGGCCGTTCTGGGCAAGGCAGGCAGCACTCCCATGCCGGCTTTTGCCGAGGATCCCTGGTGGTGTATGGAACAAGCCGTCAAGATTGTGGCCTGAGCTGATGCTCTCTGGGACTTTTTCAGACTTTATGGAGATGGCTCTTCAGGATCCCATCAAAGGTAGCCTCAACCTCGTCAACACCGATCACTGACAGATGATAGAGGGAAGAAAGACTACTTCTTATATCCTGGCTAACATCAGTTAAAACCATGAAAGCTTGGCTTCTCTGAAGACCGAGTTCATCAGCGATCCTGGAGTATTTCTGTATTTTATCTTGGTACTCACCTGTCTTCGATTCCACCCAGTAGAATTTATCATTGATATGGAAGAAAAGATCCATCTCAAAATCAGCCCCGTTCGACAAAGTAACTTGGGCATTCGCGATGTAAGAGAAACTGATCTCTCCCGTGTGAGCTGCAGTAAGGCGAATCAGCTTGTCCCTGACATATCTTTCCAGCCAGTTCCCTGCCAGAAAATTCAGCGCCTGAGGCGACCTACTGGGTCTCGCTACCAAAAGGCATCTGGGCGCCTTAAAGTATCTGTACTCTTCCAAAAATGCGATGCCGTGTAACTCCTTAGCAACTTGGCAAGTTGAACTGATTACTTGTGGAGGTTCGTCTCTAAGGTTTAGGGAGAAGGAACTCCCGCTATTCATATTTGATTTAATCGTTCCATAAAATCTTTTAATCGAAGAGTATCGGCTGCCCATAAAGGTAGCTATTTGATCTAGCTTTCCCTCTTTCTCTCCCACAGCTATGCTTTTTATCTTTATGTTTTTTGAGTTTAAGAACGACTCTATCTTTGATATATCAACAGTAGCTGTCCCATCTTTATCTCTTGGCACGTCGTCTATTGGCTCAGGATCTGGTGCTTTATCAATAACCTGAATAGCCTGATCATTCTGGGAGTCCTGATCTGTAGTTTGAAATATCTCTAATCCGTGAGAATTTTGAAGAGCAACCTGTAGTTGCTGATAAGTATATTCGGTTTCTTTCACTAAGTTTTCCAGGATGACTTGCTGATTGTTTAGCTGCTCATCATGTTCAGCTAACTTTACAGATATAGCCTGTAGAAGGTCTCTACTCCAATCTTGTAGCAAGCTTTGACAGTTATCGGCAAGGCGAAATTTAAACTCTTCAAGATTATCTTGGGCAGCCTGTAACTTTTGAGAGATTTTGTCTGCCAATCTTTCGCTCAATTTGATTAGCGCTTTGTTCGCGTCGTTGAGTTCTTGGCTGTGTTGGCTTAGCTGTGAAGATATCTCTCTGATAATCTCTCGTTTCCAGATCTCCAGTTTAGGATTTGCCCCATACTGGCGAGCAACGTAAATACCTGCCGAGAAACCAATAGCTACCCCAATCAATAAAACCAAAACTAAGTCCATCAGATGCTCCTGCCCTTCATTACCGTTACTTTTCTTTCAAGACAACAAGGGATCCCAGCCAGCCTTGCTGAAGAGCCTCTTGAGCAGGAGTCAGCTCAGGCAATACCTCCAACCTATAGACATCAGGCCGAGGGGGATCCAACGGGATCCAAAAGTGTTTCAACTGGTCCGCTTGAAAGACGCTTAAACAGATGATCTGGTGGGGCTGATAGGCTGTCAAGCGTTCTGTCAGGTTGGCGGCGCTCACCTTGAACCCATCCAGGGCCACCAGCTCATCGCCGGCCCAGATGCCTGCTTTTTGCGCCGGGGATCCCATCTCTACTGCGCTGATGCGATTGCCCTCGCCGTTGAAATTGAGGCCCAGGTATGGGATGGGGTTGGGGCGGCTGAAGTGGGCTTTAAGGGTGAGGCCAAAGGGGTGTAGGTAAGTGTTGTAGTCTAGCTCTTCCGTGCCTTCCACATAGGCGGAGAAAAACCGGCCAAGATCGGCACCGGCTGCCCGCTCAAACGCCTCCCGCAAGTCTTGGTCGCTGTAGCCCTTCTCTGACCGACCAAAGCGCTGCCACAGATCCTGCAAAGCCGTATCCAGGGATCCCTGACCGCCGGAAAGGTGGCGAATGTGCAGATCCAGCAGCCAACAGACCAAAGCCCCCTTTAAGTAATAAGAAACCTGGCTGTTGAGGGTGTTTTCGTGGGGGCGGTAGAGTTTGATCCAGGTATCGAAGCTGGACTCCCGCAGCGATTGCACGGCCCGGCCCGGAGTACGCTGCAAGCGGCCAATCTGTTCGGAAAGAATCTTCAAGAAATCGCCGGCACTGAGGATCCCTGCCCTCAACAAGATGACATTTTCGTAGTAGCTGGTCGCTCCCTCACAAAACCACAGGCATTCCAGATAGTTTTCTTGGTTGTAGTCGATCTTTTCCAATGCCAGCGGACGCAGACGCTTGACATTCCAGGCATGAAACAACTCGTGGGCCAGCAAAGACAAAAAGCGCCGATAGGACTCCGGCTGATGCAGCTCCAGCCCAGAGTAAAGAAGGGTGGTGCTGTACTTGTGCTCAAGGCCACCAAATCCTCCCGGCGACAAATGCACAATGAACCAGTAGCGGTCGTAGGGTAGCCCACCGAAAAACGCGGCTGTGGTTTTGACAATCGCCTTAGCATCAGCGACAGCCCGCTCCACATCCAGAGTGCCCGACCCCCAAACCACAAGGTAATGCGGGATCCCTTCCACCTCAAACGATTGCACTCGATGTGGACCCACCTCCACCGGGCTATCCACCAGCTCGTCATAGTCCTCTGCCACAAAAGACTGGCCGGAAGCGGGATCCCCAGAAGAGGAGATCAAAGGCCGCAAACTGGTGGCGATGTGCCAATCCGGCTTGGGGGGGATCACCGTCAAAGTGTAGGGTTCCCGCTCGCGACCGGGCACGTAGAGGAAGAGCGCTGCCCCGTTGAAATAGGCGTGGGTCAAATCCAGATGGTTCGTGCGCACCGTCAGCTCATAGGCATAGACCCGATAGCACACCTTCACAGCAGAAGAACCCGGCGGATCGATTTGCCAGGTATTCTTATCCACCTTCCGCCAGGCCAAAGGGATCCCTTGCTCAGTTGCCGCCTGAAACTCCTGCACATGACGGGCATACTCCCGCACCAAGTAGGATCCCGGCGTCCACACCGGCAGTCGCAGCCGCAAAGGCACCTCTGGATCCACCTCTTGGATCTGCAGCTCCACCTCCAGGAGGTGATTGGCCGGATCCGGCATCCGCACCGTGAAATGCTGGCGGCTCAGCCGAGAAGGTTCAGCAACAACAGCCTCCGGGCTCCCCATAGATAGATAGAATGTTCCAACCCACTCCACTCTCTACCGCCAAGGGCCGATGCAACCCCCAGCGACAATGGCTCTTATCCTAACCCCTGCTTTCGGTTGGGGATCCCTTTCTGGGGCAAAAACGAGACTCAAAAATGTAGCACGTGCTACAAAGATGCCTGGGCAGAACCTTCTACTTTAGGGTAAATCTTGGTATCATCATCGATTCTGAAGTCAAGGGGTTGCAACCTAGCCTAATGCTTCTAGATTGATCTTAATAGGTTGATCTTAGGTATAAACTGACCTTAAAAGGTTGATGAGTATGGCGGTGGCCGTAGCGGAAAAATCTCTGATCACAGCCTTCAAGCAATTGGGAGGCCCTCACCATCCTCCGGTTATCGAAACGTTTGAGCGCGGGAAGACCATTTTTTTTCCAGGGGATCCGGCGGAGCGGGTTTACTTTTTGGTGAAGGGAGCCGTTAAGCTCTCGCGGGTCTACGAAATGGGGGAGGAAATCACCGTCGCCCTCCTACGCGAAAACAGCATCTTCGGCGTGCTCTCCTTTATCACAGGACAGCGCTCTGATCGCTTTTATCACTCGGTGGCTTTTACGCCTACTGAGTTGCTCTCTCTGCCGATCGAGCAGGTGGAAAAATCCTTGCAGGAGAACGCCGAACTGGCCATGTTGCTGGTTAAAAGCCTGTCGTCCCGCATTTTGCAAACGGAGATGATGATCGAGACACTGGCTCATCGCGACATGGGATCCCGTCTGGTCAGCTTTTTGTTGATCCTCTGTCGCGATTTCGGAGTGCCTGGCCCAGATGGGGTCACCATCGATCTCAAGCTGTCTCACCAGGCCATTGCCGAGGCCATTGGCTCAACCCGCGTCACCATCACCCGCCTGTTGGGAGAGCTGCGCAAGAAGAAGTACATCTCCATTCACAAGAAGAAGATCACCGTACACGACCCGATGCGGCTGAGCCATCGCTTTGCCTAGAAGGAAGAGGAGAACACCTCCTGAGCAGCACCCTGCCTAGGCAAACCCCGCTCGATGGTTGGTTGAAGCTCTGGCCGGCCTATGTTCAATCTACTGCTGCAGCCTTGAAGAATCTCTGTGCCCGAAGGACAGACTTAAAGTTTTCTGGAAGCTGACCGGATCGCGGGCAAAAACCTACTAGTCTATGGGGGGATCTGGCTTTGGCCAGAGCTATCTAGCCAATTGCTGAGGTGTAACTGTGGAAACAGCCATCGAGTGGATTACCGCCCATGAGATCCTCGACTCGCGAGGGCGTCCCACCTTAGAGGCCCTGGTGGGTCTAGCCAATGGGGCAACGGGCTTGGCGCAGGTTCCCAGCGGTGCTTCGACCGGCACCTTCGAGGCCCACGAGCTGCGGGACGGGGATCCCAAACGCTACGGCGGTAAGGGCGTGCTGAGGGCGGTGGAAAACATCCTTGGCCCCATCCAGTCGGAGCTGCAGGGAGAAGATGCCCTCAACCAAGCCCGTATTGACCAGTTGCTGATCGACCTGGACGGCACCCCCAACAAGTCCCGCCTGGGGGCCAACGCTATTTTGGCAGTTTCTCTGGCGACAGCCAAAGCGGCTGCGGAAGCAGTGGGCTTGCCTCTTTACAAATACCTGGGGGGGCCCTTTGCCAACCTGCTGCCGGTGCCGCTGATGAACGTGCTCAACGGCGGCGCCCACGCCGACAACAACGTCGATATTCAAGAATTTATGCTTGTGCCCATTGGAGCGGCCAGCTTTCGCGAGGCGCTGCGCTACGGG
This sequence comes from Synechococcus sp. R55.2, assembly GCF_047462075.1. Taxonomy (NCBI): domain Bacteria; kingdom Bacillati; phylum Cyanobacteriota; class Cyanophyceae; order Synechococcales; family Synechococcaceae; genus Synechococcus; species Synechococcus sp. R55.2. The sequence continues at coordinate 776 of NZ_JANSIH010000099.1, read as the reverse complement.
GCTGAGGTGTTTGCGGTACTAAAACAAGTGCTGCAGCAGAAGGGGCTGTCCACCGGTGTGGGGGATGAAGGGGGGTTTGCTCCTGATCTCGACTCCAATGCGGCGGCTTTGGATCTGCTGATGACGGCTATTGAACAGGCAGGCTACAAACCGGGAGCAGATATCGCCTTGGCCTTGGATGTGGCCGCCAACGAGCTGCTGCAGGATGGGCAATATCACTTTGAGGGCAAAGCCCACAGCACGGCTGATATGGTGGCTTACTACCAGCAACTGCTGGCCAACTATCCCATCCTTTCCATTGAAGATGGGCTAGCGGAAGAAGACTGGGCCGGTTGGCAAGCCATGACCGCTCAACTGGGATCCCGGGTACAGCTGGTGGGAGATGACCTGTTTGTAACCAACCTGACCCGCCTGCAAAAGGGTATCGACAGCGCCGCCGCCAACGCCATTTTGATCAAGCCCAACCAAATCGGCACCCTGACGGAGACCGTCTCGGCCATCCAATTGGCAGTTCAAGCCGGCTTTCGCACCATCATCAGCCACCGCTCTGGCGAGACGGAAGACACCACCATTGCCGACTTGGCGGTGGCCACCCGTGCCGGGCAGATCAAAACCGGATCCCTCTGCCGCAGCGAGCGCATTGCCAAGTACAACCAACTGCTGCGCATCGAAGACGAGCTGGGGGAAGCGGCAGTTTATGCCGGTCGGGTGGGCCTGGGTCCTAGGTTGTGTTGATCTTTCATTTGAGCCAAAAGAGAGCACTGACGAGATAGAGA